>CAMEKL010000028.1 GCA_945921365.1 uncultured Bacillota bacterium | reverse complement strand
CCTTTCTTGCATCTTCACCATTTAAAATTTTTTTAGACATTTTCATTCCTCCACAATTCCTAGAATATCGCTTTGACGAACAATATAATATGTTTCTTCATCTTCAAAGTATTGCATTCCTCCAAATTTTGAATAGAGAACAACGTCGCCAACTTTAACTCGCATTTTAACTTCATTCCCATTTTGAAGCTTTCCATCTCCAACTGCAACAACTTTTGCTTGCTTAAGCCCTTCTTCCTCTTCTTTTGGAATGTATAAGTTTAAATGAACATTTTCTTTTTTTTCTTCTTTTAAAACAACTCTATCAAATATCGGTTTTAATTTCATTTTTTCCTCCAAACATTTTAATATATGCCTCGCTTCATATAATTAGACAATCGCACATAAACTAAAAAAAGAATAAAACACACTTTTCTAGTTTGTCAATTTTAACTGCCAAGGAGGTTTGATGGAAATTGAATTAAACACAAAAAAAAGAAAAAAGGGTGGAAGATTTCTTTTCTTTGTTTTGGTTGTTGTTTGTGTTTGTCTTTGCGTTGTTGTTTCCCAATTTTTTGCTTCTGTTATAACAACAGGAAGTTTGTCTTTTAATGCCATTTCCTCAACAAATATTTCTTCTTACAAATTTTATGCAGTATCGATATCAAATTTTATATCAAAAACGCAAGCGGAAGAAAGTGCAAATGATGTTCATGCAAAAAACGCTGGAGGGTTTGTTTTTTTTAAAGATGGAAAATATTATGTTCTCGCTTCAATATATCAAAACAAAAATGATGCGGATTCTGTTGCAACAAACTTGTCAACACTCTCCTATACTCCTGAAGTTATTGAAATCTCTTTTGAAAAAGCAAATTTTTCAAACTGTTCAAGTGTGAATTTAAAAAATAGTTTCTCTCAATT
The DNA here is from genome assembly GCA_945921365.1 of uncultured Bacillota bacterium. GTDB lineage: Bacteria > Bacillota > Clostridia > Christensenellales > UBA1242 > UMGS687. The sequence goes on along the minus strand of CAMEKL010000028.1, from coordinate 5,392 downwards.
TTTAGATGAATTTAAAATTGTCTATCAAAAACTCTATGACATTTCCGTTTCTCTTGACACTTTTGTTTTTTCTGAAACAAAATCTAGAATTGAAATTGACTCTGTTAAAACAAATTTTAAAAACAAAATGGAAGAGCTTTCTTCTGGGGCTTCATCAAGTGATGGGGTATATTTTGCAACAATTAAAAGTTATGCAGAAAAAGTTGAGAGCAATCTAAGCAATCTTATAGAATTTGAGGGCGAAGAAAATTATCCACTAAGTGCGAAAATAAAATATGTTTATATGGATATAATAAATTCATTGAAAGAACTAAGCGAAGCTTTAACTGAAAAATAAGTTATTTAATAAATAAAATAATGAATTTTTTTTTAAAACATGCACAAACTATAAATGCCGAAAGTAATTCGGTTAATATATAGGGAGGTGTGTAATGTTTGGCAAGACTAAACAAAACGGAAGTTCTTCTTCTAAAAAATCATCGAACAGAAGCAATTTAGAAGCAGCAAAATCAACTTCAAACAAAAAAGCGACTTCAAAATCAAAGAACAGACGCTCTAATGTTGAAGCTGGAAGAAGTGCAAAAACACAAAATTGCAGTTCTAAATCATCAAATTCTGTTAAGAGTTCTTCAAGAAGTGAATAACTACGTTTAACACCATAAAAAAGAGATGGATTTTCCATCTCTTTTTATTTATACACTCTTTCGCCCTTTTTTATATATTCAAGTTCAAATTTAGTATATTCTTCTTTAAACTCATCACTTTCATAATAGGCGATCTTGCTTTCTAATTCTTTGTTTTTATTCTCCTGACAATAATTTTCTTCTTTTAAATTTGAAATTTCACCGCTTAGTTTGTTAATAACAACTGTTTGCCAAATAACAACTGCGAAAACAATCGTTAAAACTAAAACAAAAACTGCGACAATAATCTTTAAATTTTTTTTTGATTTTTCAGTTATTTTCAGCATTTTTATCCTTTCTTGTAAAAATTTTCTTTATTGTTTTTGTAAGCAAATTATAACACACACTTGCAAGCTTTGCAATCATTTTTCCAATTGTAATGCGCTGTAAACACAGCCCAATAACGAATGCAAACAAAAGATAAAATCTAAAAAGCCCAAAATTTATAAATAATATTGCAACAAACAAAATTATTCCGCAAGAAAGCACAGAAAAGCAATCTAGAATAATGCTTGCAATTTTATTTTTATTAAGCAAAAAACAAACGTATTTGTTTGCATCAAAAATAAAGCCAGAAGCAAAGCCAATTAAAAACAAAAAAATAAAACTAAGCCACTGATTTGCACTCTCAAAAAGAATCATAAAAACCTACTTAAAAATTCTTTTAATCAAATTTGTTTTTTCTTTTTTTCCGGCATATTTAATCTCTGAGATCAATCCCTCAACTTCAAGATTTCCACAATCAACATCAAGTTTTTTAACTTCCATGTTTTCACCCAAAACAAAAAGAGAGCAGTCCTCCATTTCCATGCTAAGTTGTTTTTGAGAAACGCTAACAACCTTTTCAATTCCACTCACACTCAAATTTTTTCTATTTTTTAAAATTATATTACTATCCATAAATTTCTCCGCTAATTATATCTATTATTATTAGCGAAAAAAAATGACATAAATGCCATTTTCTATTTTATTTGCCAAATGTCATCAGTTTGAATTGCGTTTCCGTCTCTGCCGTCAATTGTTTCAATTGTAATTTCAATTTCAAAGTTTTTAACAAGATAGACATCAACCATATCTGCTAATCTAAGTGTGTAATAATAAACATCAACATCTTCTTCGTTTTCATCTTTAGCTGTCTTATAAAGTTCTTTTTCAAACAGATAGAATGCGTTTTCATCAGCATTTGTAAGTTTATATAAATCGGAATAATCTAAAATTTCTTCTGTTCCAGCATTGACAAGATAGAAATAATCTCCTTTTTTCAAAAATCCTATATTTTCTTCGCCAACAAGATTATATTCAACTGGATTTGAAGTTCCAAAAACATTTACAACTTCTTCATCTGTCATAAGCCTTGTTTCGGAATATTCTCTTGTTTTAAACTCAAGCTTAAACCTAACAAAGCAATCAATAGACTCACTGTTTGCTGTGATATATGGATTAGCCAAATAAAACACTTCTTCCGATTTAACATCTTCTTGCGCTTCATTAAGTGGAGTTAAATCTGAAACACTTTCAAAAGATGCAAATGTTCTTGCATTTCCAAGTTTTAAAAGAGTGAACGACTTTTCCCCACTTGGCTGTGCGTTATAATAATTTAATTTAATTCCATTTGAAAAATTGAGTGTTCCAAAAAACTTTCTATTTCTGCCAAAATAGGCAAAAGAAATTGAAAATGCAAGAAGCAGTGCAAGAAGCACACACATCAAACTTAGAATTAAAACCACTTTTTTATTTGTTTTCATTATTTATATTTTAACTGTAATAATTTTTTTAGTCAAACAAAAAACAAAAATTTAACAATTTTTTAAAAAAAAGTCATATTTTAACCTTTGCGTTTATAGAATATATCAACTTTTAGTCAAAGGGGGATTATCATGCAAAATGACTTTAACATCACAAAAGAAAATGTTATGTTACAAAATAGAATTGGAACAAAAAACGAGCAAGTTGAAAGCGTTTTAAATCTGTCTGGAAAAAATGTTGAAAAAATTCTTTCAGTTAGCACATGTTTCAACATTGTTTCAAACGAATCTCTTGTTGGAGAAGTGACATACAATGCAAATTTGTTAAGTAATATTTTTTACAAACTACAAGATGGAACAGTTGAAAACACCGCAACTTCAACTTCTATTTCTTCAAGATATGAAAATGAATTACTAACAGCAACATCAAGTGTTTTTATCATTCCAAACATAATTTCAAGCGAAATTGAAAAAATTGCTGAAGATAATTTTAAAATCAAAACAAACATTGAGCTTTCTTTTATTGGTGCTAATAATCAAGAAATAGCCTTTTATGCTGGCGGAGATGAAAATGTTTTTGTTAAGCAAACAGAAATCCCTCTTTCATCACTCACTGCAAAAAATTGCAGTTTGTTTTCACAACCAATAATATTAGATGCAAAATGCCCTATTGACAGCGTTTTATCAACACAAACAGGAGTTGTTACAACAAAAACAGAATCACTTGACAACATGGTTATTGTTGAAGGAAAAATTTTTGCAAATGCCCTTGTTAAAAGCGCAGAAGAAACTCCACGAATTTTTGCCATTTCAAATTTGGAACAATTCAGAGAAGAAATTGAAGACGCAAATGTTAAACCAAACAGTCAAATTTTGGCACTAGCAAAAGTTGTTTGTGAAGATGTTAAAACAGAGATTCAAGAAAACAGCGAAAGCGTTGAAATATCTGTTCCAATCAATATTTGCTATGATGTTGTTGAAACAAGAAATATAACAGTAGTCACAGATGCATATTCAATTAAAAACGAAATTTCAGCCACAACTGGTGGCTTCAACAGCACAGAGTTTCTTGCAAAGGAGAGTTTTGAATTTAAATTTGATGGAAACATATCCCTTGATGAAGAGACGCCAAGAGTGGATAAAATTATTGCAACAGACGGGAGTTATTTAACAATAACAAACACAGCACTGTCCGACAACGAACTCCTTGTTGAAGGAATTGTTAAAACAAATTTAATTTATCTCAATGATGAAGAAAATGGATTAAATTCTATTACAATTGAAATTCCTTTTTCTGAAACCCAACGAGCAAACACAAATTTTGCAAACAACATAATTTATGAGGCATTTGTAAGCGAAGTTGATGCAACTGCTAAAAAAGGGAGAGAAATCTTCATTGACGGAAAAATAACTTTAACAATTTCACCATCAACAGAAACATCACACGCAGTTATATCAAATGTTGAAATTGGAGATGAAATTGAAGCTTCCACCTCTGCAATTGAAATTTACTTTGCAAATGCTGGACAAACACTTTGGGATATTGCAAAAGACCTTAAAGTTTCAAAAAATATTTTAGAGCTTCAAAATAAAGACCTTCCAGAGGTTATGCAAGGTGGAGAAAAAGTTGTTTACTACAATCAAAAAACGTTAAATGTATAAAACTTTTAATAAAAAACATAAAAAAATCACAAAAAATTGTGATTTTTTTTAATTTTTAATATTTTTTGTTCGTAATTTTTCTTCATATTCCGATTGTAATTTTTTTGCTGAATTCAAGTTTACAAATCATTTTTTATCTAAGCATTTACAAAACAATTTTCAAACTTGTTTAAATAATTTTTTAACTCACGACTTTTTCCACGTTAATTTTATCGCAAAAAATTTGTTTGTTAATTGGCAATTTCACAAATTGTTTTTTCAAGTTCACATGCAATTTCATCAACAATTTTTTTGTCTGTTCCTTCAACTAAAATTCTTATAAGATTTTCAGTTCCGCTCGGCCTAAGAACAATTCTTCCACTTTCAATAAGTAAGCTTTCACAGATGTTAAGTTTTTGTTGCAAAGTGTTGCTATTTAGAATTTCTTCTTTGTTTCTAACCTTAACATTTTTATTAACTTGATAGTTTGGAGTGTAATCCAAATTTAAATTCCCCCTGGCAGTATAAATTGCAAGAAGCTTTATTGCAGATAGAATTCCGTCGCTTGTTGTTGTTTTGTCTAGCATTGTGTAGTGCCCATTATTTTCACAGCCAAGAAACAAGTTGTTTTCAAGAAGTGCGTCCATAATTTCTTTTTCTCCAACGCCACACACAACGCATTTTATTCCCTCGCTTTCAAGTTTGGTGCAAAGTGCCATATTTGTCATAAGCGACACAACAATCGCTTGATTTTTATATTCTTTTGAAAGGAAATAAATAACTTCCTCGCCAGAAAGAACTTTCCCACCTTTAGCCACAACTCCAAGCCTGTCTGCATCTCCATCAAATGAAAAACCAATGTCAAAATCACCATTTTCTACATAACTTTTAAGTGCTTCAATATGATTAGCACCGCATGCCAAATTTGTGTTAAGCCCGTCATAATCATTGTTGTATATAACAACATTATGATGTTTAAAAACTTCTTTAATAATTTCACTTGCGCAGCCATGAGCAGTGTCAAAACAAATTTTTAAATCTTTTATTGGCTTTAGTTCTTTTTTTAAAAAATTTATGTATTCTCTAACAGATTTTCTGCTGTGGAATATTCTTCCAATCCTATCATATTCACAAAGAGATATATCACATGAGTTCTTAATTAAATATTCAATATGACTCTCCTGCTCTGGCGATATTTTAAAGCCGTTGCCATTAAAAAATTTAAATCCATTATGCTTCGCTGGATTGTGCGATGCGGTTATCATTATTCCCGCATTAGCATTATGAAATTTAATAGAAAAAGGCACACATGCTGTTGGAACG
>CAMEKL010000027.1 GCA_945921365.1 uncultured Bacillota bacterium | reverse complement strand
AACATAGTAAACAGATTTCATTCTACCTTCAATTTTAAAGCTTGTAATCCCCGCATCTATAAGTTCTTTTAAATGGGAAATAAGGCACAAATCTTTTGAGTTTAAAATATATGTTCCCCTATTATCTTCTTGAATTGTTAGTTCATTATCCATATTTATTTCTTTAATTGTATATGCCCATCTGCAAGCTTGAACACAAGCTCCACAATTGCTATCTCTATGCCTTAAATAATTTGAAAGCAAGCACCTTCCAGAATAACTAATACACATTGCACCATGAACAAAAGTTTCAAGTTCAACTTCGCTTGGAATAAACGCTCTAATTTCTCTAATTTCGTCAAGAGAGAGTTCTCTTGCTAGAACAAGCCTTTTTACACCTAAATCACAAAAGAATTTTGCTGCGAATTTGTTTGTTATATTTGCTTGTGTGCTAACATGAACATCTAGGTTTGGAACTTCCTTTCTTGCTAAACTTATAATTCCAACATCGCTAACAATGATTGCATCAACGCCTATATCATAAAGAAAATGCAAATATTCTGCAAGTTTATCAAAATCTCTGTTGTGAGCAACGATATTGACCGTTACATAAACCTTAACACCCTTTTTGTGAGCCAGTTTTGTTGCCTCAATAAGTTCTTCATTACTAAAATTTCCAGCAAAAGCTCTAAGCCCATACATTTTTCCTGCAAGATAAATTGCATCTGCTCCAAAATTGAGTGCCACTTTAAATTTTTCAATATTGCCTGCTGGCGCTAAAAGTTCCATAGTTTTATCCTTTGTTGATAATTTTTTCCCATTTTTCAATTATATTTAATGCAAAATTAAATGCATTATCAATTACTTTTTGATTTTTTAGGTCAACCCCAGCATCTTTAAGAAGAGATATTGGGTCTTTTGTTGAACCCGACTTTAAAAAATTTAGATATTTTTCTTTATTCTGTGGCAAAACTTCATAGACTATATAGATTGCTGATATAATTCCAATTGCATATTTGTAAACATAAAATGAGTTGTAAAAATGAGGAATTCTACTCCATTCATATTTTATTTCTGGAACTAAAACAACATCCTTGCCAAAATATTGTTTATTTAAATTATAGTAAAAGTCATTCAAAATTTTTGCTGAAATTGGTTTTTCATTTTCATATAGTTCATGCGCAAATTCTTCAAATTCAGCAAACATAATTTGTCTAAATGCTGAGCCTTTAAGTTCGCTTAAAAAGTGGTCATAGTAATAAATAATTTCATTTTTATCCGTTGAATTTTCACTTAAATATTTAACAAGAAGCATTTCATTAACAATGCTTGCAACTTCTGCAACAAAAATTGTGTAGCCCGCTTCGTCATAATTTTGATTTTTGTTTGAAAAATATGTGTGCATTGCGTGACCAAGCTCATGAGCAAGAGTGAAAACAGAGTTAGTGTCACCAATAAAATTTGTTAAAACAACAGGGTGCTTTCCATATGCACCCCAAGAAAATGCCCCACTGTCTTTATTGTCATTCGGAAAAAGGTCAATCCACCTTTCGTTAACCGCTCTATCAATAAGCTTTTGATATTCACTTCCAAGTGGCAATGTTGCATTTTTAATCATTTGAATTGCTTCTTGGTAGGTATATTTCTTCTTTAAGCTATTTGGCTTAGCAAATTGGTCATAGATTGCAAATTTGTCTAGGCCAAGAGACTTTCTTTTTATCTCAAAATATTTATGAAAAACAACAAGATTTTTCTTTAAGCTTGCAATCAAATTATCATACACTTTTCTACTTGCTTCTTCCATGTATATTGAATAGTCTAAAGAAGATTTAAAACCTCTAACACTCGCATAAAAACTGTCTTGTTTTATGTTTGTTATATAATTTGAAGCAAGAAAGTTATTAAATTTTCCATAAGTACCATTAAGTTTTTTTATAGTATTTTTTCTAAGTGTTCTGTCATCAGATTGCATAAGTTCAACATAATTTGAGTGTGTGAGCTTATGCTTTTTTCCGTTAGAGTCTTTTGGAGAGTCAAATTTTAAATCCCCATCATCAAACATATCAAAATTCTCAGAAGCACCAATAATTTCTGATGTTTTTGATAGCAAAACCTCCTCTTTTTCACTTAGAATAAGTTTTTTGTTTTTTGCAATATTCTTAAAAAAATTTTTAAATTCTGTTGATTTAGAGAGCTCTAAAAGTTCACTTGTTTTATATTTTTTAACTTCAATTTCAATAAAAGTTAAATTTGTGCTAAATTTTGTTGCAAGAGATTCAACAAGAGTGAGCCTTTCTTTATAAAAAGAGTTTGTTGCATCTTCCCTCGTTTTAAGAGATGCATAAACATATAAAATTCCAAGTCTTATTGAAAGCCTTTGTTCTTCATTTAAGCAAGAAAGTAAAGTGTCTTTGTCACTCAACTTTCCCTTATATTTATCAAATGAATTTACAAGAGATTTTAAAGATTCATATTCTTTTAAAAAAGCATCATCATCTTTAAAATATTCAGTTAAATCCCATTTATATTTTTCTTCAATTTCACTTCTTTTCATTTTTAAACCAAATTTTCAATTTTAAAATTATTCCAAGGTGCGCGTTCGCTGTTTGGATAGCATTTAAATGTCATAATTTTCTTTGTTGTTGGGTGTTCAAAAGAAAGTTTATATGCAAAAAGTGCCAAATTGTTTGTTATGCCACCACTAAAGCAAAATTCTTGCATAGCCTTTCCCCCATATTTAATATCGCCATAAACAGGTGTTTTCAAACTTGACATCTGAACTCTAATTTGATGTGTTCTTCCTGTTAATAACTCTATTTCAACAAGTGCTAAATTATTCTCGCTGTCAATAACATTATATATGAGCTCTGCTTTCTTGGCTCCTTCTTCGCCCATTGGAACAATTTTAACGATGTTGTTTTTTTCATCTTTTTTAAGAAACGAAACAACTTTTTTTGTTTTTTCTCTTGGTGTTCCACATGTTACTGTTAAATACCTTTTAGAAAATCTATCGTCTTTCATTTGTTCTGCAAGTCTTGAAGCTGCTTTTGATGTTTTTGCAAAAACAATAAGCCCACCAGTTGGTCTGTCAAGTCTATGAACTAAGCCAACATAGACATTACCTGGTTTGTTATATTTTTCTTTAATGTAAGATTTAACTTGATTTAACAAATCTAAATCTCCACTTTCATCTGCTTGAGTTGGCATATTATATGGTTTTAAAACTACAATAACATGATTATCTTCATAAACTACATTTAATTCTTCCATATTTCTCCTAAGTTATTCAAATATCTTTCTAATATAGTCTTGTGCTTCAATTTGAAGCATTGTTCTGCTCATTGGTCCTGAAATAAAGAAACATTGACCAACACCCGCTGTTATGATTGTGTTTTGCTCTTCAGCGTTAATTTCACCAGATTTTCTATAAAGTTCAACAAGGTCATTCATATCATTTGGAGCAAGCGAAAAAATGAGTGAATATTGGCTGGCGTTAATAACAGCCGTCGATTGCCTTTGAATTTCTGGCGTTCCAACAAAGTCTTTAATATTTTGTGTGATAACAACCTGCATTCCGCTATATTTACGAATACGTTTTGCCATTTGTGCCATAAAGTCAAGCGCAATTGGATAATTTGGGTTAATGAAAACGTGGGCTTCATCAACAACAACAATTATCTTTCTGTTTGATTTATACTTCATGTTAAAATCTCTATTTTTAATAATCTCATTGTCTAGATATTTAAAAACGAGAAGCATTTGAGCGTTTGCAATAATTTCGTTTCTGTTTGCAAGAAGTGACCTAAAGTTGAATGTGACAAAATTTTCTTTTGTTGAAATTGATGTTGGACCATTCCAAAGATTACTATTTCTTCCACCACTGGCAAATTTTTTAATATAAGTTTCAATTGTTAAGATGTTTCTTTTATGATATTCATCTTTTTCCTTATTAAGTCTATCTAAAATAAGTGAGTATAAGTCATCAAAAATTGGGTAATCTTCAGGTTTAAGTTTATCAAGTTGGGTTGTGTTGTCTATGCCCTTTTTCTTGTAGACGTCAACAATCATTGAGTTTAGTTCCTCAAAAGCATCTGAATTTATTCCTTCCAAAATAACTTTAAAAAACTGCTCTAAGAACTGCAAATGAACAGAAAAAGTGTCTGTTTCCGATTTTAATTTAAGTTTTCCGTCATCTTTTTCTTCTTCATCTTCTTCGTCAAGCGGATTTTCTTTGATATCATCTTTAAGAGTTGTCATAATATGGAAAGGATTGATAATTCCCATTGCAGAAGAACCAACATCAATAACCTTTCCACCTAGATTGCCTGCTAAGATAGTGTATTCATCTTCTGGGTCTAAAATAAAGATTTTTGTATTGTCTGCTGCAAAGTTTGCAAGAAGTGTTTTTGTTGCAAATGATTTACCAGAACCCGATTTACCAATAACCATTACATTACTGTTAACCCTCTCTCTGTTTCTTGCAAAAAAATCAACAAAAACAGGATATTCGTTGTAGCCAACATAGAAGCCATCTCTATCTTGCAGAGCACCAGAAATAAATGGGAAAATAGCGGCAAGTGTGCTTGTTGGAATTCCACGTGTAGATTCTTTTATGTTATCTCTCATAGAAAGATTTGAACTGATAAAGCCATCAACTTGTCTTCCAAACAGTTCTGAATATTTAAAGCCTTCTTGTTTTAAAATTGCCCTAACTTCTTTTTTTGCTGCTTCTTCACAAGTTATGAATGTGTTTATATCATAAAGCTGTTGGTTATTGTTTTTTAAACTAACCAAAAGTTCACGAAGTGTGTCCATATGTGTTTGATTTTCAATTCTTCTTGAACTTCTTCCACCAAAAGCAGATTTAGATTCCATTTCCATAATTGCCTTATCGATATTACGCTCTGCCTTATATTTTGGAATTGGCTTAATTTTAACGCAAACTCTTGTTCTATCTTGGGAGAAGAATGGGAACCCCCATGCATTTGCAACTTGAAGAGGATAGTCCGTTATAACGAATTGCCTAAATGGAACTTTATCAATTTCAATTCCAGCTGTTTTAAATTTAATATCTTTTGGTGTTGCCCAATCAATATATTCGTTCATTGGAATAGATTCAAGTTCTCTTTCATCAAACTCTTTCCCATAGTTTGCTCTTAAAAAAACATACAAATCTTTACCACGAAGTTTCCTTGTTGTTAGCGGTGTTGCAGAGTTTGAAAGAGTTGTCATAATTCCATCAGTTGTTGTTTCAAGAACTTCTTTGTCTTTATCAAAAACAACAAAATAAAAATAATCTTTATAAACTTTTTCCTGCCTATTAAGCGCTTCAACTCTAGACATTCTTCCTTCAAAAATGCCACCTCTAGCTTCAACTTCCTTGTGGGTTATTTCCCCTTCATATTCAAGTTCTGTGAGTGCATCATATTTTTTATCTTCCAAATAAATATAGTTGTCAAGTATCATCGCTTTAGAAAGCTTAATAATTGATGCTTGTTGATAATCTGTTAACCTTCTAATTGCATTTGCAAATGTTTCAATAAGCATATTTTGTTTAAATTCGTTTAAAAGGCCGAATTCAAGCGGAGTTATTTCAATAACTTGCGCATAGTAGTCTTTAAAATCAATAAATCTGTCCATAACAACCTTTTCAAAAGGAATTATGGCACTAATCTTAGCATTTTCGTTTTTAGCATCAACTTTGTATCTCTTCTTCTGTGCCAAAAATCTAAACAAATAAAAAAGAGTGAAATACATTCTAACGCCATCAGCTATTGGAAAGAACATTGCAACAGCAAAGCCAAGCCAAATAATTCCAACCCAGATGTGATATGGAAAGTTCGCAAGAAAAATAGCAACGGCAATTGCCGCTTCAGCGAAAGCAAACAAAACATCACCAAGCGTTATCCCCTTAAAAAACTCTGTTTTAACCTTAATTCTACGTGGAATAATTCTCATATTTTCCCCTTAACTTATCTAAATTTATTCTATTATAGTATATACAAAAAGGAAATTAAATCAAAATATTTTGCATTAAAAATTGAATATATCTTATCAATCTGGGAAAAATATAATCAGCAAAGGAGGTTTTATGGTAATAGCAAATTTAATATGCTATGCTCTTGTTCTAATTGGAGCATTAAATTGGGCACTTGTTGGAGCGTTTGATCTCAACTTGCTTGCACTAATTTTTGGAGGCTATAGAGCAGTGGGTGCAATAATTGTTTATTTCATCATATTCGCTGCAGCACTTTGGCTTATTGTTTCTCCAATTATAACAGCAGGCAGACTCTACTTATGCCACGAAAGAGACGATGTTAAAACTGTTGAAACAAAAGAATATAAAAAACAAGCTTAACAACGATTCTTTACAAAAAACGCTAGAAAATCTAGCGTT
>CAMEKL010000026.1 GCA_945921365.1 uncultured Bacillota bacterium | reverse complement strand
TGCATTATTATATGTTTTTATGCCAATGATTCCTTCCAAATCAAATTCCATTTCAGTGGATAAAACTCCTGCGAAAACATATTCTTGATCGTTATATGTTTTTAAAAGAGATTTATTTCTTTTGATAATTGGTGCTAATTTGCTTGAAATTAAATCTTTGAACAAAGATAAATTTGCTTCGCCATAGTTTAAGTCATTGAAAACGCTAACAGGAATCCAGTTATACATATCTAAGAATCCTTTAAAAGTTGTGAAAGATTTCGTTTCCGAAATTGAAGTGTCTATTGTAAGATTTGCAACAGCACCAAGCATATTGTTTTCAAAAACGCAAGAGTTAACTGTTAAATAATTTGGTGTGTGATTATTTTCCGTTGAATATAAAAGTATTCCAGCATTATATGTGTTGTTAAAAATACAACCATTAACTTCAACTGAAGAATTTGAAACTTCAATGCATTTGTTACAATTTTCAAAGATGCAATAATCAATTTTGATTCCAGTTTTCTCAATTGCATAAACGAATGTTGGAGTACAATTTAGATTTAAAACTTTAAGCGATTCACCTGGCATAAAGTCATATGCTCTAAAAGTTATATTTCTTAAGTGATTATTATTTCCCAAATCAAAGTTCCTGTTATATTTTATTATGTTTCCATTTCCATAGATAGTCATATTTTCGCTAAATCCGATTGATTCCAATCCGCAGTTCATTAAATCTATATCGTTTTGAAGAACAATGTCTGAAGTTGATTTAATAGCATTTAAGAAATCATTAGCGCTTGAAACATTAACTGCATCAACAAATTCAAAAGTGTAGGAATCGTAAATATATTCAGTTGGATTATTCCCAAGTTGCTTTCTTGGCTCAATTTTAATTGTAACTTTTCCAGGTTTTAGAACTGTTACAACTCCAACATTTGAAACAGTTGCAATTTCTGGGTTAGAACTTGTGTAAATTAAATTTGGAAGCGTTTTTGAGTTATATTTTATATTATAATTAAGTGAAAAACTATTGCTTATTAAAACGTTTATCACATTGTCTGAAACTGAGGATACATAGGTGCTAGAGCCATATACACGCTTTCCTTCAATTCCAACATTATCTCTAGATGAATCATCAAACATGTTTATGTCTGTTATAATTGCAAAGATGGAAACTTTTATTGTTTTTTTAACATCAGGGTAATTGATTAGATATGCTGTGATTTCAACATCATTAACTTCTTCTTTGCCAGGTGTTAAAATTCCATTTTGTGAAATTGTTAGGTAGTTTGCAAATTTTTCTGGAATTATATAGCCAACTGGTTCATTTTCAAACGCAGAAGGGGAAATTGAAACAGAAAGGTTTAATGTTTTTCCAATAAAAACATAATCAACACAATTAAATTGAATTGTTTTAAAACCTTTTGAGTATTCAACAACGATGCTTTTTGAAATTCCACTAAAACTGTTTGTTATAATAACTTCAATAGAAGTTTCTTTTTTGAAAGTTATAACACCATCACTAGTTAATGTTGCTTCGTTTGTTGGAGTTTTAAACTGATATGTTAAAGCTTTAAACGATGCATCAAGGGGTAAAATTGATGGGTTAAGAACATAAACGCTGTTTGGTGTTTTAATAACGCTATCAATTCTAATTTCAGTTGCCTTTCTTTGAACTTCAATTTCTAAAATTTTTGTATATTCCTTTCCAGCAACTTTAATTTTAAACTTTGCTGTTCCTCCATATTTTGCAATAATCTCATTGCCAATATTTTCACAAACAACATCTCCAGGGTTATTAGGAAAGTTGTTATACAGCGTGAATTCAATTTTTGGAGATAAAATATCACTTGGAATTAAATTGGAAGTTGATACTTTAATTTTTTCGCCAGCATTAAGTATGATTTTAATTGTTTCACTGCTTTCAATTGAAGAATGATTGATTTGCAAATTATAACTTACAGCAGTATTTGTAAATCTAATTGTCATTGAAGTTGTTATATTTTTACAAGTTGCAGTTATTTTGACAACCCCTTCTTTAACAAAATGTAATTTATTTCCACTGATTGTTGCAACATCGTCGTTATCAACTGTTAAAATTAAATCTGAAATTGTTGCATCAATTGGTAAAGCTGAAATGCTTAAATCTAATTCTTCGTTGCTTGTAACAAAGTAGTTTTGATACTTGTCTAAAGTTAAATCTGTTTTAATGCTTAAACTTTCAAGTTGTCTAACAACAGTTAGTTCACATTGCTTTATTATTATATTTCCAAGAGAATCAACATATTTAACTGTTAGAACTGCTGTACCACCATTTTTTGCAGTGATTTTTCCATTTGTGAATTCACAAACTTCGAGATTTGATGAATTATTGGAATTTGCAGATAGAATTTCATATTCAAATTGTGGTTTTAAAGCATCTGATGGATATATTTTCGAAACTGAAATAAGTCTGCTTTCTCCAACATTTAAAGTTAAAGTTGTAAAATTCAAATCAAAATCCGTAATTTCACCAAATGTGCAGTAAATTTTAACAGAAGTTGAAATTGAATTGTTTTGTTCGCTGTAAAGTGTGATTGTAACTTCTCCACGGCATTTAAAGGTTACAAGCCCACTCTTTGAAATGCTTGCAATATTTTCATTGCTTGAAACATAAATTATATTTTTGTTTGTTGGGTTTGTTGGAGTTAAAATTGGCTTTAACGTTATGTTTTTGTTTGAAGTTGTTAAACTTTCAAAGTTTAATTCAATTTTTTCAATGAACGATAAAACAGAAATGTGATAAATAAATTCGCTTCCATCAGATAGAGTTACTTTAACATTTGTGTTTCCAGAATTTTTTGCAGATAAATAAAATTTATCATTTGTTTTTTGAACTTGTAAAATTTCGGAATTCCCAGATGTTATAATTTCTTCTATGTTGGATATAGAAAGTGAAATGTTGTTTGGAATTACACTTTCAAGTTTTATTTCTGTTAAACTTCCAAGTTCTATTTCATTAGTATAATTTAATGTTGTTGCCACTGAAATGGAATTTCCACCAGTGTAATGTACTTTTATTGATTTTGAAATTGAACCATTTTTTGTTGTTACAAATAGTTCAACAATTCCTGTTTTTAAGAAATTTAACGAGTTTGTTTCTTTGTTGTAAACTGCAATCTCGCTGTCAGATGTTTCAATGTTAACGCTGTTAAGCGAAACAGAAGCAGGGGAAAGTGAAATTTGAATTGGATTTATCGCTACGCCTGTGTAGAAAATATTATTTAAAATTGAAAGATTTGCCGTGTTTACGGAAATATCGTTTATTTCATCAAAAACTGAAACGCTTATGTTTGAAATAATTTTAATAGTTTCGTTTGAAATGCTATCGCAAAGCAAAATTTTAATCTTACAATCTCCAGCATAGTTTGCACTTATATTTACAACATTTGAAGCAATTTCCGCTATAACAGCATTCTCATCGCCCAATATTTCCAATTTTAAGTATGTTCCAGTGATAACATCACTTGAACAATCAATATTAACATGATTTCCAGGAGATAAAGTAAGTTCGTCACCATCTGGCATTTCAACAACGCCAAAGGTCGAAGTTATTTCAATTGATTTTGAAATTACTTTTCCATCAATATCAACAACTGTTGCAATGACAACAACACTTTCTTTAGCGTTTGAACTTGGGTAGAAAAACAATGTGTTGTTTCTAATATATGCAACGCTGGAATATTTTTCATCAAGGGTGAAGTTAACATCTTTAACTGCTGAATTTGAAGGATAAACATTGCATTTAAGGGCAATTGATGTGCTTGGAGTTGACCCACTTCTTGTTAAAAATTCAATTGATTTAACTCTTTGATAAACAACAATATCCTGTGAAAAAATTGGATTTGTTGAACCTGCAAGGATAATTGAAAGAGTTGCAGTTCCAGAATTTGCCATTGAAATTTTTGCACTTGAAGAATTTTCATTGTAGGCAAAGCTTAAAATATCTTTTCCATTTGATGTTTGCTGATTTAAAAGATTTATGTAGAAGCTTTTATTTGTTGCATTGCTTGGAATAAAACTTTCAAGTTCAATATCAAAAGGAGCGTCTCCATAGATAAGTTTAGGAAGTTCACTAACTTGGCAAGATATTGCATAACCCCCAGTTGACCACAAATTTACAGATTGTGTTATATTTTTGTTTGATTTTAATGTTGCAGTGAGTGTAACTTTTCCAGCTTCGTTAAAATAAACGCTGTTATTTATAATTTTAGCAAAATCGTCATTTGAAAGGCTTAATTCAACTTCTTCAACATCTGCTTCAGTTGGCAAGAAGGAAATTGAAAATGGAATGATGTTATTTGCTGAAATATAGTAATTTTCAAAAATTTCTTCGTTTATTAAAATTTCAATATCTTCAACAGGTTCAGAAACTTTAACAAGAAAATCACAGTGAATATATTCATTATTAACTGATAAAGCAGACATTCTAACAACTGAAGTTCCTGTGTGCAAAGCTGAAACTAAACCTGTTTGTTCGTCAATTGAAATAACTTCAAGGTTTTCATCTATTTTTGGATTATTTTCAATTATTTCAAAGCTGTATTCTTTGATTGAGCAATTTATTGGTGAGAAAGTAAAAGCCAGGTTATCGCTTTCTCCAACATTAAGCTCAATTTTGTTTTTAACAGGGGAAATAGCAGTTGGATATCCGCCAGTGTATAAAACATTAAGTTGTGCATTTATGTTAGGGTCTCTTTCAAGATATGCCAAAACAGTAACATTTCCAATTTCGTTGAAATGCAATGCGCCATCAACAATGTTTGCATTTCCACTTATTATTTCATATTTTATTTCATCACTTTCAGTTGCATCAAGAGGGTAGAATTTTGGTTCTAAAACAAAATCGTTTGTTGAAATTTCAATGTTGTTTTTTTCGAATGAAAGTTGTTTGATTTGTTGCTTTGATGTAACCAAAATTGTGTTATAAACAAAAGCATTTTCTCCCACTTGCGCTTTAATTGTGATTGTTGCTTCCCCACCTTTTAACACTTCAACATATCCACTTTGTGAAACAGTGGCGATTTCCGGATTATTTGATGAGAAAATTATGTTTTTGATTGTAACTTCATTTGGCTCCAATGAAAAGTTGATTCTAAAAGACTGTTTTCCATTTGACACATCAAAGTTTTCTGTTTGTGAAAAAATAAGCATATTTGTTGGATAGCCACCAGTGTATATAACCTTAATTGAGTCTTGTTTATTTCCATCTTCTGTTGTGGCAATTGCAACAACTTCTCCTATTTTAGAGAAAGATAAAAGCCCATTTGATGAGATTGTTGCTATTGATGGGTCTGAAACAGAATAGATTATATTTTTGTTTGTTGCATCACTTGGAGTGATTGAAGTTGGAATATAGAATGAAGAGTTGCAAATTGTAACAACTTTTTCGTCTAAATTTATTCTCATTGCTTCAACAGGGACAACAACGCTAATTTCAATTGAAGCTTCATAGTTTCCGTCAATAGAAGTTGCAGAAACAATTGCGCTTCCAACTTTTTTTGCAACCACATATCCGCTTTGATTTATAGATACAACTTCTTCATTTGAAGAGCGAAGAACGTAGTTTTGATTTTGTGCAGTTGTTGGAATAACATTTGCCCAAATGTGCGTTGTTTCCCCAACAACAAGTTTTGTGTTTTCTGCATAAATTGAGATGTTGTGAACTCTTGTGTCTGTTATATTGATTCTGCATGATGAACTTTTAAGCCCATCTGAACTTGTTGCGAAAATGTTAACAGCGCCAAAATTTTTAAAAGAAACATTTCCTTCGCTGTCAACAGTTGCAATGTTTTCATCTGAAGATGACCATGTGATTCTTTTATCTGATGCTCCTTCTGGATAAACAGTGGCAGTCAACTTGAACTTATCATTTATATTTGCAACATAATCCTCATAATCTAATGTCACTCTGTCAACTGAAATTGTAACGATATCGCCAACAATATCAACAGTTACATTAACTATGAATATAACTGCAAGGGGAATCAAAATCATCAAAAATATCAAAAGTTTTTTCATATTTCTCCTTTATTATGCCTCAATGTTGTGATATTTCTTTTCTAAATTTATAAAAAGCGTTAAAAATTCAATAATTGCATAAGGAACGGCAAAACCAAACAAAACAACATAAATGTAGTTAAGAGATAGGAAGAAAGACATTGCAATCGCTCCTGCTCCAATAACCATTGAAATAACAATGCCAAGACCCATGCTTGTTATAACATTTCTGTTTGCTGCCGTCATCTCTTCAGTTCCAAGATATTTAAATTTAGGGTTTTTGATGTCTTTTTCAATTCCATAGCACGCGTTTCCAAGCATGATAAGTGAAATTGCAAGGCTGTATAAGAGTGCTTGTGAAATTGTTAGTGTTTTAAAAAGAAATAGAGCAAGACAACTTAAAAATATTGACGGAACAGTAACAATAAGATAGAGAAGCAGTTTTATTGTTATTTGTTTTTT
>CAMEKL010000025.1 GCA_945921365.1 uncultured Bacillota bacterium | reverse complement strand
AAGGCAAGTGGAACATATGATGCAGGCATTGAGTGTGGGTGAACTTCCAAAACTTCAAGGTCGGCAAGGAGAACAGCATTATACAGCGTTGTTGAAGCCTGGCAAGCACCGCCACCATAATCTTCTACATAAATTCCGTTTAAGATTACATTTGCCTTCATATAACCTTTTTCAGGTGTTTTATCCCCTGTTATTTCATTAAAACTAACCTCTTCATCTGGAAGAACACTCATTCCATTAAAATCAGAAAGAGCGCGCTTAACATTGTTTTTTCTTCCATTCGCGCTTGTGGCATAATTTGTTGAAAATTTTGCCCTTAGTTTTGTGTTTTTTAAAAGCTCTTCTTCGCTTGAAACGTAATCTATTGTTTTAACAGGAATTTCAACTGAAATCTTTTTTGCACCATTGAAACACTTGTCAATCTGTTCGTAAAGTTTTTCTTTATCTAGTTCATAACCAACTTCTCCTCTTTTAACAGAGAACATATTTTCTCCGCTAGGGTCAAAAACAACTTCTGGTTCAGTTGGTGCAACATTTATTTCGCTTGCAATTTCATCAATTTTATCATCAAAATCTGAAAAGAAATTTCTGTAGGAAATTTGATAATCAATTTGCTCTTTTTTAATTTTGCCTAAACGGGAGAGTTTTTTTATTCCACCACCACTTTTAGAAGAATTGAACGTTTTTAAAACAGCAGGAAATATATTTCCATTTGTTTTAAAATCATTGCCATTAAGCATCCAGCTTCTATCTCCGCTTGTAAGCGTTATCTCTGTTTGTTTAAGTTCATCTTGCATTTTAGAGGAAACCAAACTTGCCGCCTCGTTTGCACGCATTCCAGAAACATTCACTCCGTTTATGCTTGTTCCATTTGAAAAAACTTCAGATTTTATTATTCCGTTATCTTGCAAAAGACCAAAAACAAGCAAAAAAGAAAGAATAAGTGCAGTTGATAAAACTGTGAAAATTATAAGCTTTGATGAATTTTTCTTTAAAGAACCACTATTTTTCATAAAATCTCCAAAATATCATAATTATTTTTTGCAAAGAAAATAAAAAAATTCTTTATTTAAAAAAACAGTTGACAAATTATTAGATGTGTGATATATTAACACCGTTCAAGCAGAAGTTCCCTTCTCACCAGTCGGCATCGCCAGATTGTGTTTAAAAATTTTTCTTTAAATTTTTATTTATGGGAACTGCTGGCAGTTTCCTTTTTTTAAAGGAAAAATAAAAGAATGGAGGGTAAAACAATTTTTAAAGAACTTGTTATTAACGAAAAAATCATTGCCGAAGAAGTAAGATTGATTGGCGAAGACGGAACTCAACTTGGAGTTAAAAGCATTGCAGAAGCAAATGCAATTGCATCAAGTGAAGGTTTAGATTTAGTTTGTTTAAACTCATCATCAAATCCAATTGTTTGTAAAATTATGAACTATGGCAAATATAAATTTGATGCTATAAAAAAAGAAAAGGAAGCAAAGAAAAACCAAAAAGTAACTGAGCTTAAAGAAATTCAACTTTCAATGACAATTGATGACCATGACCTTGAAGTTAAGGCAAAACACGGCCTTAGGTTCTTAAAAGAAGGCAATAAAGTTAAAGTTGTTTTAAGAATGAAAGGAAGGCAACAGGCATATTCAAACAATGCAGTTGAAGTTTGTAAAAAATTCTTTTCGCTTATTGAAGAATTTGGCGTTATTGATAAACAACCTGAAATCATGGGCAAAAACGTTATTATGATTGTTACACCTAAAAAAGAAAAATAAAAGGAAGGAGAAAAATTATGCCTAAAATGAAATCCCACAGTGGAGCAAAGAAAAGATTCAAAGTTTCAAAATCAGGAAATGTTAAGTTTGCAAAGGCAAACAGAGGCCATTTCTTAACAGAAAAATCACAAAAGAGAAAAAGACATTTAAGAAAAGCTGGTTTCTTAAGTGGCAAACAAGTTAAAACCATCAAAACAATGGTTCAAGGATAAGGAGAGACGTTATGAGAATTAAAAGAAGTGTTAACGCATTAAAAAAACGTAGAGCAATTTTAAAATCAGCAAAAGGTTATCGTGGTTCAAAATCAAAACTTTACCGCGTAGCTATGGAAGCTGTTATGAAGAGCGGTCAATATGCTTATATTGGCAGAAGACTTAAAAAGAGAAATTTCAGAAATTTGTGGATTGCAAGAATTAACGCAAGTTGCCACGCAAACGAAATTTCATATTCAAAATTTATGTATGGCTTAAAGCTTGCAGACGTTAAACTTAACAGAAAAGTTCTTGCAGATCTTGCTGTTAACAGCCCAGCAGAATTTACAAGTCTTGTAAACCTTGCAAAAAGCAAACTTGCAAAATAAATTTGACAAATTTTGATAAAAAGATTGACAACGGTTGGTGTTTGTGTTAATATATCAATCGTTGACAAATGGTTCACTAGCTCAGCTGGCTAGAGCACTTGACTTTTAATCAAGGGGTCCCGGGTTCGAATCCCGGGTGAGCCACCATTAAAGTAAAAATTTTAAAGGAGAAAGACAATGGCAGTTCCAAAATCTAAGGTTTCAAAAGCTAGAAGAAATTCAAGAAATTCAAATAACTTTAAAGCAAGTGCTCCAACTTTGGTTGCTTGCCCAGAATGTCATGAACTTAAACTTCCACATAAGGTTTGCAAAAACTGCGGAACTTATAACGGAAAGAAAGTTATTGAACTTGAAAAAGATAAAAAATCAAAATAATAAATAAGAAAAGCAAATTGCTTTTCTTTTTTTTATTGCAGTAATCCATTCCTCAATTTTGCTTAATAAAAGCACATTAAAACTTTAATGTGCTTTTTTCTATGAAATATGCTGTATGTCTTCTTCTTTTTCCCCTTTAAGAAAATCTGGAATTTCTTCTTCTGGAAGTTTGAAAGAAATATTTTCAAGAGCTTTTTTAATTTTATCATCAATGTCTGAAATCTTTTCATCTGTTTCTTCGTTTTGTTTTGTTAGTTCGTTTTTACGCTCCGCCATTTCTTTTTTCATTTCTTCTTCTGGTGGAAGTTCGTATTCACGATACAAACTTTCTGTGTTTGTTTGGTCGTCATAAATTGTTTTAATCCTATCCATAAGTTCTTCATTATTTGGAAGTTCAGAAAGAGAAGTCAAACCAAAGCGCTTTAAAAATTCATCTGTCGTTCCAAAAAGAAGTGGTTTGCCAACTGCATCTTTTTTGCCAACAACTTCAATTAGATTGTGGTCTAATAGATTTTGAATTGTGTAGTCAGAATTAACACCTCTAACCTCCTCAACTTCAAGCCTTGTTATAGGTTGTTTATAGGCAACAATTGCAAGAGTTTCAAGCGTTGCCTTTGTTAATGCTCTTTCTCTTATTGGATTTAGCACAGCTTCAATGTAGGTTGCATTGTTTGGATTTGAAGAAAGCTGAATTTTTCCATTATATTTAATGAGATGAATTCCACTATTTCCACTGAACCTTTTTTGCAACCTTTTAACAGCTTCATTTACTTCACTAATTTCAAGAGCAAGTTTTTCTGCCATAAAAGATATATCTATTCCATCACCAGCAACAAACAAAATGCTCAAAATAACTTCATCTAAATTGCTTTCTAAAACTAAATCACTCATTTGTTACTCCTTCTTCGTGTTTAATAATTTCAATCTCTTCAAAAATGCTATCCTGTTTAACTGAAATAACTTGCTGTTTTAAAAGTTCCAGAATTGCAAGGAAGATGTTTATCATTTCACTTTTCGTTATATTTTCTTCAAAAAGTTCTGTAAATGCAATTTTATCTTTAATTAAGATTGCGTCTTTAATAACGGCCATCTTCTCTTGAACAGTAAATCTATCTCTGACAATTTTCTTCTCTTCAATTTTAGCTTCTTCAATTTGAACTTTATGTAATATTTTTGTAAAGGCATCAAGAAGATTATCCAGTTTCATATCTTTCAATATGATTTTATATTTATTTGCTGCTGGCTCTGGCGCTTTATACATTCTGTTTATATCTTCAAGCGTTTTAAGGTTTTCAGATGCTTCTTTGAATAGCTTATATTCTTGCAAACGCTTTAGCAAGTCACCTTCTGTGTCTTCAACTTGAGACTCAACATCATCGAGCCTTGGAATAAGTTTTTTACTCTTAATTTCAAGAAGCGTTGCAGCAACTTCAATAAACTCGCTTGCCTTTTCCATATCAACAGTGTCAATTTCTTTCATAAATTCCAGATAACTTTCAGTTATATCGGAAAGTTTGACTGTTGTTATATCTAATTTTGCTTCTTTGATTAAATGCAACAATAAATCCAGTGGCCCATCAAAGTTATCTAGGTGCACCCTATATTCATCTTCATTTTCAATTTCAAGCTGAATTATTTCTTCCATTATATTATTAGCCCCCAGAACTGTGCGAACAACCATATTGTTCCATTTATGACATAACTGAATAAATATGAAAATGCACTTGTGATAAATAAAACTAGGAGAATTATATTCCCATATTTTATCATAAACTGAGAAAATTTGTTTTCATATTTTAAAAATGTGTTTATAAAATTAAATCCATCAAGTGGAAAAATTGGCAGCAAGTTGAAAACTGCAAGTGATATATTTATCACAACACTGAAATATAGAATGTAGTAAACAAAAACATAAAAATAGTTTCCACTTTCTAAAAGCCAGCCACTTATCATCAGTGCAGGACAAATGAAAAATGCAATAAGCAGGTTAACAAAAATCCCAGCAAGAGAAACAAATGCCATATCACGTTTAAAATTTCTAAATTTCAGCGGATTAACTCTAACTGGCTTTGCCCAACCAAAACCAAAAAGCACAAGACACAAACTTCCCATTGGGTCTAAATGTTTAAGCGGATTAAGAGTTAATCTGCCATCTGCCTTTGCAGTTTTGTCGCCAGCAAAATATGCAGCAAAACCGTGAGCAACTTCGTGAAGCATAAGTGCAAAAACAATTGCAATCAAATATGAACAAAAAACAATTGCAATTTCTCTTATGCTTAAATTAGATCTAAATAAATATGTTATCATACCCCTTAATTATAGCAAAAACACATCACTTTTGCAATGTTTTTAGTAAACAAAAATATAAATATCTTAGTCAAAAATCTTCATATTGTTGTATTTTTCTTCATCAACATAGAACGATTTTGAGATTTTATCAAACTGCAAAAAGATGTCGTCAACAAATGGAAGAGAAAAAACAATATTATCCTTTTTAACATAAATAACATCTGCTGAGCCAAACTGGTCAATATCAACTATTCTTCCAAAATTTTCACCTGTTGTTCTTCCAACAACATTTGCACTGATAAGGTCAGCAAAATAGAACTCATTTTCCTTCAATTTTTCAAGCTCTTCTTCATTTGCAAAAATTTCTTTGCCCGCAAGATTTTCTGCCGTTGTTCTGTCATTCACATTTTTAAGCTTAAAAAATGTGCCATTAACTCTACTTTCAATTTTTTCAATATCAAACTGTTCTCCATCAATTATAACACTTTTTAAAGAAGCAATTCTTTCATTTTCAAGGTGTAAGTTAATTTTAATTTCGCCTTTAATCCCTTGTGCCTTAGCAACATATCCAATTTCTAACATCTCTATCTCCTTAAACTTATAAGCATTTCTTTATCTGCTTTTGAAACTCTAAAACTATCTCTACATTTACTGATTGTTTTGTTCTGCACAAAATCGTTTAAAATGCCACATTTTAGAATTTTTAAAGTCTTTTCTCTTTGCTTAATAAAAGATTCACAAACAAACCAAGCAAGCGCCATATTAACATAATAGTCTTTGTCTTCCTTAAAACTTTTTAAAAGCATAAAAATCTCTTCCAATTTTTCGCTGTTTATAAACTTAAAGAAAATTCTGATTCCAATTCTTCTAACAAATGGCTTTTCACTTTTAATATATTTTTTTGCCAAAACAAAAAACTTTTCTTCGCTAGTTTTGTTAACATTAAATTTTAAACAATCTGTGCTTGCCCAGCAGTCACACAAAATTGCAAATTTGTTTAAATATTTTTCAAAAACTTCAAAATCTTTAATTTTGCAGATAATTCTACCCAAAATTGAAAAGCATGCCCAAAATTCTGTTATCCATAAATCTAAAAAGGAAATATAATTCCATTTTGCTATTTGTGAAGCAATTCTTGAAAGTTTCTCACTCTTAATTGCAAGACAAGGAAGATTTGTGCATAAAATTTGTTTTTCCCACTTGCAAGCCTTTTCATCTCCTGACAAACTTTTTAAATATTCCAAAAATGGATAAACATCACACTCTTGCCATATATCTTTTTTAAGCGAAAACTCTTTCATGTAAAATAGTTTAACACATATTTTATATTATTCTAAACCATTTATTGACATTTTCTCTTTTTGGCGTATAATATAAGCGTTAGTTAGCCAGATGGTCGCATGCCCTTATAGTGAGGTGCATGAGGAAAGTCCGAGCTCCACAGAACAAAGGCGCCGGTTAACTGCCGGTGGAGGCGACTCCAAGGAAAGTGCAACAGAAATAAACCGCCAACTCGCTTGGTAAGGATGGAAAGGGGAGGTAA
>CAMEKL010000024.1 GCA_945921365.1 uncultured Bacillota bacterium | reverse complement strand
CATGGAAAGAAATGCTTGTGCTACTTCTCTCAAAATTTGTTTTTGCTGTTATTTTTGGATATATAATTGACTTTGTTTTAACAGAAAAATTTATCAAAAAAATTTCAAAGAGGTTTGACAAGCATCATGATAGCCATGAGGAACATAAACATGAGCATCACCACGAGCATGATTGTTGTTGTCATGAAGAAGACAAAAGCGAGTGTGGGCACAAACACTGCTGTGCAGACAATATATTTGTTGAAGCAATTATGCACACACTCAAAATATCTTTATTTATCTTAATTATAAACCTTATTTTTGGAACTATTATTTATTTTGTTCAACTTGAAAACTTTATTTCTGCTATTTCAATTAACAAATATTTGCAACCACTTGTAACATGCTTAATTGGGTTAATTCCAAACTGTGCAGGCTCAGTTCTTCTTGTTGAATTATTCCTCGAAGGCGGGATAACGCTCGCCGCAACAATTGGTGGGCTTTCAGCAGGTAGCGGAGTTGGAATTTTGATTTTATTTAGACGTAATAAAAATTGGCTAGAAAACTTTTTAATTTTAGTTTTACTGTATCTAATTGGCGTTATAATTGGATATGCATTAACTCCCTTTTTGGCATAATAAGTCTATATAGGAAAGTTTTTAATCTCATCTATATCTTAAATAAAAAAAGAGCAAATGCTCTTTTTTTATTTGTTATCTTCGCCATCTGAAATTTCGTCAACTGAATTTTTTAAATCTTCTTGTTTTGATTTTAAAATTTCGTTTTCTTTTTTTAATTTCTCTTCAATTTCTTGAAGATTCTTATCAATTTCATCTTTTCTTGGACGACCACGTTTTCCCTTTGGTTTGTTTATTTCTTCTTCTGTTTTTTCTTTTCTTGGACGACCACGACCCGCCTTTGGCTTGTTCAATTCTTCTGGCGTTTTTTCTTTTCTTGGTCTTCCTCTGCCCGCTTTTGGCTTATTATCTTCCTCTGTTTTTTCTTTTCTTGGACGACCACGACCTGCCTTTGGCTTATTCAATTCTTCTTCTGATTTTTCTTTTCTTGGCCTTCCTCTTTGAATTTTTGGTTCTTCAATAGCTTCTTCTTGTGAGTTGCTAACTGATGTTTCCTCTTCAACAACTTCTTGTGCTTTTGGCTCTTCATAGTTGTTCAAAAGTTCCTCAATTTCTTTAAGTCTAGCATCATCATTTTGTTCTGCGTTTTTTTCTTTTTCAAACTCTTCTGCTGGATGATATGTGCCATTAGCATCTATCACTCCACCAAATTCATCATGATAATTTCCATCTGGGTCGTAGTATGTGCCATTTTTGTATCTGTAGTAACCCTCTTCGTCATAATAGCCACCATATTCATCATAAACTGGCTCTTCTTTAACTTCTTCCTTTATGTTTGTTATGCCTGAAGTTGCTTTTTCTGCTGTTTCTTTTAAAATTTGAGAATAATACTGCTCTTTGTTTTTAAGTTCTTTATCTCTCTTGGCAAGTTTATCGTTCATTTCAATGTCTTTAAGGCCAAGTTTTTCACGAAGTGCTTGGTTATCTTTTTCAAGTGCTTCCTGTTTTGCAAGAGCATCTTCAAGTTCTGAAACAACCATTTCTCTTGAGTTAAGAAGTTCTTCTCTTTCATCTTTTGTTTTATTGTCTACATCTTTCTTAACTTCGGCAAAAATTTTGTTTGCAAATGTGGAATATTCTGCCATCATTGCTTTTTCAACATGTTTTTTACTTTCATCAAGTTCTGCTTTTCTCTTATCAATTTCAGCTGTTAAAGTGTTGATCTCTTGGTTAAATCTGAGAGTTGCATCGTCTTGATCTTTTTCTATTTGTTGTTGTTTTTTAATTTCATCTGATTGCTGTTTTCTTATGTAGTTACTTTCAATTCTGTTTGTTGTGCCTTCTTGCTGTTCCCTAAGCCTATCAATATTCTCCTTGCTTGCTTGCAATTTCTTTTGATAGTCTTTTGAAGTGTTTTCATAAGAACGTTTATAGCTTTCAATTTCGCCTTCAAGTTGTTGAATTTCAGCCATAAGCCTGTGTTTAAGGTTGATATATGTCTCTGTTTCCTTCATTGCTCTTTCAAGAACGAGAACGCCTTTTTCATCTGCTTTTTCAAAGTTGAATTGTTCATGTTCAACAGCATTTTGTCTTGCCTTTTTCATCTCTTCCTGTTCTTGAATTTGACGTTTTTCAATATATTCATTAAGAACAGGTATTCCTTTCTTGATTTCTTTTCTTGTGAATAGAACTTCATAGTCAACATATTCTGGAAGAGATGTAACTGCTTTATCAATAAATCTGTTGAAAATGTGGAATGTTTGATACAAATCTGAAAGGTTTGTTGATTGCCTCATTTTTAAAATTGACGCAAAAATATAATTTAAAGTTAAAATTATAACTGGCATCATAAGTGCTGAAATATAGAAAGAAACATCTATAACTCCAGTTGTAGAAAGACCAGCAACCGTCAAGAATCCACTTAGAATTGCAAGCACCCAACCAATTGCCTTAACAAGTTTAATATTTGTTGAGAAGAAACTTGATTTGATTGGCCTGTCTATACAATTTTCAATAGACATATAATAGCTTGGAGATTTCTCTCTATAGAGCATAAATTGTTGCCAATGATAACGAAGAGTTTTTGGAACCTTTTTCATTTTATTATTAAATTCAATCAAATTGTTCTCATCAATATACTGTGCGTTATAAAGATATGAATTTATTCTATCAATTGCTCTTATAAGTTTAATTTCATAAACATTGCTTACAATAATTGAAAAGACAATGATTGATAGGAGTTCCAATCCAATAAATATATATAGCATATATTCAAGGGTTAAAACCTCGCCAACGGTTTTAAAAAAATCTACCATTGTGTTAAAAATACTTAATCCCAAAAAAGACATAATAAGCCTCCAAAAATTAAAATCTATGGTTAGTATAACACAATAAAATTTATTTAACTAATATTTTTTAATTATTTTTTGAATATTTTTTTAATTATTTTTTATATTCTGATAGGTTTATTATTTCTCCATTTTTTATATTTATTAAATACACCTCATCAACCCTTCTATTTATTGCTTCCTCAAGCGCAAAAGCATATATTTTAAGTTGTTTTTTATATTTTTCAATCAACTTTTCTCTGCTTAAGTTTGAGAATTTATAATCTATTAAAATAACTTTTTTGCCAATTGAAAAAAAATCAATTTTCCCTTGAATTAAAATTTTATTTTCACTTCCGTTTTCCAAAATTTCTTTTGGCGAAACATAAAGCATAAACTCTTTTTCCTTAAAAGTTTGACAATCAGATCCAATAAGGTCTTTTATATAATTTGCAACATGTGAAATTTCCTTCATTGCTTTTTTCTTGTCTATTTCATCTTTATCTTTTAAAGCAAGTTCAATTTGTTCATCTAAATTATTTTTGCAAAAATCAATATTTTCTAAAATGGAGTGATAAAGCACACCAATCTCTTGATTGTTTTCATTTTGTTCATGCTCAAAAATCTCAAACTTTTTTGGACTATAATTGAAATTTGAAATATTATCTTCGCTGTTTAAATTTGTTACAGTTGTTTTTTGCGCAATGCTTTCAATGTTATAATTAAAATTTTTAAATTTATTTAAAATTTCTTCATCACAAAAAACTTCTTTTTCTTCTTCAAAACTTTCAAAAGTTTTATTATCATCTCTAAAAAATTCAACATTCAAATTTCCATCTGTGAAATTCTTTTCTTCGTTTATTTTTGAAATTGTTTTTTCACCCAAACTTCCAACAACAAAATTTAAATGAGAGTTTTTTAAAAAGAGAATATTATTTTCATCAATTTTTTCAAAATTGCCATCTTTTGTTCCGCACATATAAAGCAAATTTTTTGCCCTTGTTAGTCCAACATACAAAACCCTTATCTCTTCAAAAACATCTTTTTTGTTTGATTGAATTTTTAATGCTGTTAAAACAGCACTATTTTTTTCTTCGTTAACATCTTTAACATATATGCCAAGATTTTTATCAATTAAAATTTGATTTTGACTTCTGCTTCCGTTTTGCCTAGACATATCTCCAATAAAAACAATTGGATATTCAAGGCCTTTGCTTGCATGCATTGTTGTTAAAATAACCTTATTTTGACCACAATCTTCACTATAATCAACAAAAACACTCTTAGAGTTTTCAAACAACGAAATTAAAGCGGTTGAATTATTGTTGAAATTATTTTCCAAAACAAAATTTAAAAAATATTTAACTTCGTTTTCGTCTTCTACTATAAATTTTTGAAAATCGCCTTTTGATATTATTTCATTAACAGCAAAGTAAACACCTTCAAGCTCAATATGCTGTTTTATTTGTTTAACACATCTATTAACTTTTTCAAATTCTTCCAAACTTAATAAATCTTTAATTTCAATGTAATTATTTTTCAAGATTATGTTGTTTATGTCATTAAAAGAATATCCAAAAAACTTTGTTAGAACATTAACAACATCAACATCTTCATAAAAAGCATTGCAAAGCTTTATAAAAGAAATAATGGCAAGAACACTTTTGCTCTGCTTTAAATCAACCCTATCATTAAATGTGTAAGGAACACAATATTTATTAAAAAGCGAAACAAGTTTTTTAGAAAAATCTCCACGTGATCGGAAAAGAATTGCAATATCACCAAACTCAATTTTTCTGTAATCTTCAATTTTTTCATCATAAATTTTCTCAGAAAGAAGGTTTGAAATTTTGTTTAAAATGCAAAGCGCTTCCAAATTTTCTTCACTTTGCATCTGCTTTGCATCTGCAATTGAATAAATCTTTAATTTTTCTTCTTTAATTTCTTTCTCGCTATTTTTGCAGAGTAAAAGATTAACAGCTGGAAAACAACTTTTAATTTTAGATTTTGCATCAAACATTGCATCTTCTTTATAGTTTATTCCCATTGTTTTTTTTGTCATTAAGTTTGAAAAAACAACATTGCAAAAATCTAATATGTCTTTGTTTGTTCTAAAATTAGATTTTAATGGCAAGCTTTTGCAGCCTTCAAGACTTCTAAACTGAATTTCCTTTTCATTAAAAAGCTCAACATCACTTTGCTTAAAAGCATAAATGCTCTGCTTTGGATCTCCAACAAGAAAAACTTGTTTTTCCTCTCCAAGCAAGCCCACAATTGAATCTTGAATTTTGTTAACATCTTGATATTCGTCAATAAAAACATAATCAAATTTGCTTAAAATTGATTTTCTTGTTTTTTCGTCTTTCAAAAGTTCATATGCCAATTTTTCCAAACTTACAAAGTCAAAAGCATTTCCGTCTTTTTTAATTTTTTCAAACTCAAATGCAAAATAATCGTATAACTCAAGAAGATTTATAATAATATTTTTCGTTTGTGCTAAATTTTTTTCAAAATTTTCAAAACTTTTTTCATCTAATTTTAGTTTTGAATATGTTTTATTGAAAAATTCCTTAACACCTTTAAGTTCAATTTTTAACTCTTCGTCAACATCTTTTTTTGCAAATCTTGGAAAAGAAATTTTATTTTTAACTTTCTCTTCAACAGTTTGTCTTTCAAAATTCTCAAGTTCAATTAAAGATGCAGAAATGTTTTTTAAAATTTCCATTTCATCAAGCGATTTTGCTTTGTTAAATAGGCTATCAAATTTTTGTTTTGTTGTGCATATTAAAAGAGAAATATAATTTTGCAAAATTTCTTTAACAAAGCTTGGATTCTGGTTGCAAAATTATCTCTCCAATTTTCTTCATTATCAAGAGCTGTTAAAAAATCATACAAACTAAAAATAAGTTCTCTTATGGTTTTTAAATTTCTTTTTGAAGAATATTCATCCAAAATTAAATTAAAGATTTCTTTTCTCTCTTTTTCAAATCTTTTCGTTGCACACAAAAAGGCTTCATTTTTTAAAATTTCAAGATTTTCTCCAGTGATAATAGAAAAAGAAGGGTTAATTCCAAGTTTGTAATAATATTCCCTTATAATCTTTTCATAAAATGAATGGAAAGTAGAAATCGTTGAAGCAGGCAGTGAATCTATTTGTGAAATTAAAAATTCTTTGTCATCATCTTTCTCTAGGTTATCGTTTATCAGTTTGTAAATTTTAATTTTCATTTCATTGCCAGCAGAATTTGTGTATGTTAAAAGCATAATTCTTGAAATGTCAACTTTTTTATTTTTCATTATGTCAAAAACTTTTGAAAGCATAGTAAAGGTTTTTCCACTTCCAGCAGAAGCAGAAACAATTATATTTTTATTGTCTGTTTTAATTATATCTTTTTGTTCTTTAACAAACTCCATCTATTCTTCCTCACTTAATATTTTAAGAAAAGTTGAATTTTCAAACTGCCCATGTTGCTCTCTCTGATTTTCTCCAAACTTAAAAGAGCAAAGTTTAAACAGGAAACAATTCTCACAATATTTAGAATCACAAGGCGTTGCCTCAAATTTTCCAAATAAACTTTCTCTAACGCAAGTTTTGGCAATTTCTTCTCCATACCTCTTTATAGCATCAAATTCACTTTCATTGCACACCCCTGCTTTTTCATTAACTTCAAAATCTGCCTTGCTTTTAAATGTTACATCTAAAAC
>CAMEKL010000023.1 GCA_945921365.1 uncultured Bacillota bacterium | reverse complement strand
CTCATATTCAAGTTCATTACTTTCTGAACTTTGTTCAACTACAACATAGTTTTGCTCATCAATATAAGTCTTAAATTCAAGAGAATACTCAGTTTCATCCCCTTCGGTTTCAATTACTTTTTTACCTTCAACTTTGAAGTGGTCTTCATTTGCAATTAACACACCTTCTAATGTAGTTGATATTTCTGTTTCAGTTTCTTCATCTTCAATTTCGGTATTTGTTTCAGTTGCAATTTCATCATAATAAAGTTTATATGTGCTTGTTCCTGCTACATTTGGAAGAGATATGGTCATAACAAAGTTGTATTTTCCAAGTTCTTCTGATGTGTCAGTGTTTTCCTCAACAGTTTGAGTATAACCATTATTTTTGATAATATCTCCAAACATCGTTATACAATTTTTTGCACCATTAACATCTTCTTCTGTAATACTTTCTGGTCTGCTTGTCTCATTTTGCATAGCACTAAAAGTTCTTACGCTTTTTGAAATTGCTGGTAGTTCTTGTTGTAAATACATTGCACTTGACATAGCGGATAGTGCATACATCTCTTTTGAGTTTGTATTTACTGGTGGCTTTCCATTTCCGCCACATGCCGTTAGGCATAGTGCAAATGGCAAACATAAGATTGCCCCAACAACAGCTGATACGAATTTAAATTTTTTTGTTTTTTGCATTTTTTTCTCCTTTTTTATTTTATTTAGACAAGCATTCGTATTTTCTTGTCTCTACTAATATAACAAAGCATTTGATGTTATTTGTTGGTAAATTTTAAAATTTTTTCAAATATGTTATAATTTGATTATTTCCCTATTCTATGGTATAATAAACACAAAATATAAAATATTTCAACAAATTGATATGTTTTTGTTGTTATAATAGTGGTATGAGATATGGATTACAAAAAACTAGAAAAAGAAATAGAAAACTTAAAAAGCGGAAATGTTAGTGCTTTTGACTATATTTATAACTGCACAAGCCTTGCCGTTTATTTTTCTATATTACATATCGTGAAAGATAAAATGTATGCCGAAGATATTTTACAGGACACTTTTGTGCGTGCTGTATCTTGTATTTCACAATACAAAAAAGATACTAATTTTATCGGTTGGCTATGCACTATAGGAAAATCATTAGCATTAAATCACTTAAAGAAATATCGACATGAAACTTCTACCGATTTTGATGCAGAATCTTACAAATATGGAGTTACACAAACTGAACTCCCTTACATTTTTGACATTGCAACAAGAATTTTGTCAACAGATGAATATGAAATTATAATGCTTTGTCATGTTTCAGGATATAAACGAAGGGAAGTTGCACAAATGCTTAATATGCCTATTGGCACTGTTACTTGGAAAAATAATGAGGCTTTAAAGAAATTAAAAAAATATTTAGAAAAGGAGAATATCAAATGAAAAACATAAAAAAACTTTTAGCACAACAAAAGTCAGAAATTTTACCAGATGATAAGATAAAAGATAACATTAAACAAGAACTTGGCTTTGAACAAAAACAAACTTCTCTTGTTTATGCTCACAATGGAAAACAAAAAAGCAGTTCTACTCAATTTAAAATGATTCTTTGTTCATTTGCTGTAATTGTTGTTTTATTCCTTGGAATTTTCATTCCAGTTTTTTTAAATAAGGACATAGACACAGGCAACCCTAAAATTTATAATAAATTTGCACAAGTTGTCAATGCCGATACTTTTTATGCTTATAGTGTAGCATCGGTTGGTGCTTTGCTATCATCTAATTCTGTCCATACAAGTTCTTTTTCTTCAACAAGCCAATATAATTTTAGTGCTACAATGTCTGCAACATACAGCACACAAAGACAACAAAATGAATTAAATTCTGCTCAAAAGGAAACTCTTGACAAATATATGTCTTTACTTGAAAACTTATTGAGTGAAAGCAAAATTGAAAATAGTATAACAAATGGCGAATTAAATTATCAATTTACAATGATAGTGAATTATTCTAATTTGAATGGCGAAAAAAATTCTTATAAAATGCTATTTAATAAAACTCTAATAGATGAAGATGTTGAAGATTTTGAAGTTGAGCAAAATTATGCTATTGACGGAATACTTTTAATAGAAAATGAAGAATATCCAGTGGAAGGTTTATATAAAATCGAAACTGAAAATGGAGAGTCTGAAAGCGAGATATTTTTCAAAGCTTTTACAAACACAAAAAAATCTTCCTATATTGAAGTTCAACAAAATTTTGAGAGCGAGATTGAAGATGGCAAACAAGAATTAGAGCAAGAATTTATTTATTCGTTATATAGCGAAGGTTTACTTGTTGAACAAAACACTATTGGATATGAAGCAGAAGGCAACGAATTAAGTTTGAGTATGAGTATTAAAAAAGGTGAAATAATCAATAATTTAATATTTGATGCAGAGAGTAAGGAAGGCAAACTATTAGTTCATGTTACTGGTAACATGAGTAATGAAAATGTGAATTTTTACATTCAATTCCAAGATGGTAAATATAATTATATTTAGACCAATAATTTGTCTAATGAATTAAATAAAAGTTAGAAAAACTAACTTGTATCAAACAAGAAAGAATAAAGTTAAAATAAAAATGTGAAACAAGTTTTGAAAATGTGGCATAAAATGTTTCACATTTTTCTTTTGTTGACCGTTATTTGGGACAAGGTATAGTATTTGTCAATGTTCGACAAAGAATGTTGTCGCTTTTGAAAGATTTTTGAGTTTTGTTATGCTATACTTAAAGTGGAATGGAAGAAAAATTTTATGTTAAGATTAAAGATGACTTTGGCGTAGTTCGTGAGTTTGAAGTTCCTACCCTTGAGATGAAAATTGCGATTGACAACATTGACAAAGATTTAAAGGAACAAAACAAACAAGACGCTATGAACTATGCTCGTTCTTTTTCTGCCTATCCAACTGAGGACTACATAAGCTATAAAGCCAAGCAATTTGATGACAGCAAACTTATTTCATATTTTGAGCAGCAGCGAGAGATTTTGAAAAAAGCTATTTGGCAAGTTGTTAAAAATATGACAAACGAGAAATACAAAAAGATTTTGTATATGCGCTTTAAGGGCAAAATGAAATTCAATAAGATAGCCGAAAAACTTGCCTGCTCAAAACAAAGCATATCTGATAACTACAAAACTGCGATTGACGATTTGAGAGTTTTGCTTTGTGAAGATAAAGATTTTCAAAACACATATTTCTTCAAGCATTGGAAAGAACATTTGAAGATTGAAACAAACTTAATTGCAAAAGAAAAGTTGAATGAGTTTGCAAAAACAAAAGACTTTTCTTCAATCATAACTATTGATAAAATTATTGATTTTGTTGATGAAGTCAAAACAATTCAAAAGAAAGATAAAAAGCTCGGTCTTGTTGATGACACTAAAAAAGCCTTTAAAGAACAAAAATTTAATTTGTTTGGCAAAGAATATTCTGTTCAAGATATGTTTGACATTGTTGGCGAATTTTTAGAGCCTTTTAGAGAAAAACAAGAGAAAAAATAAAAATTTTTAATAAATTTTACTGAAAATATCAATTTACCCCTGACTTTTGCCTGTTTTTTATACATATATGAGGGGCAAATGCAAATTAA
This sequence comes from uncultured Bacillota bacterium, assembly GCA_945921365.1. Taxonomy (GTDB): domain Bacteria; phylum Bacillota; class Clostridia; order Christensenellales; family UBA1242; genus UMGS687. The sequence continues at coordinate 3,206 of CAMEKL010000023.1, read as the reverse complement.
AGAGAACTGCGAGCCACCAGCAGTTCTTTTTTCTTTGTGAAAATTTATTAAAAGGAGGATTAAAAATGCAACGCTTCTTAATTTACAAAACTTGGAGGAACTATGGCAAGAATTAAAACAAAAGATTTGAAAGACCGATATTTGTTTAGAGTTTATGACGAAAACGAAAGCGAACTACTGCACCGAGCAATCACAAAGTTTAAAGACAAATTTGATAGTCTAAATGACGCCATAAAATATTTTGCTTTGGTTGGTGCTAACAAAATGCTTGGCGACAACAACTTAAATCAAAGCATAAACTTTTCGGAAATACGAAAATATTTGCAAAGCATAGATGACAAACTTGCAGACATTTCTGGCAGGCAAAAAATGGACTTTGTGGAAACAAACGCTGAAATCAAAACAAATCAATCACTCTTAAACTTGATAACAAAACTTTTACACAAGGTAAATCAAATCAATATTGGCAATTACACAAACGATTGGAAGTATTCCCCGCTTGATGAATATGGACTTGAAGAAGAAAAGCAAAATCACTTGCAGGAGCTTATGAATGACTAATAATGCGACCCCAAATGTTGTTTACAAGCAAGAATTTTTTCTTCCACATTATGAGGACGAGAAAATGCAAGACAAGAGAAATTATTATTCATCAAACAAATATAGCGATTACCTAAAATACATTGCAACAGGAATTAAAGACTTACAAAAACTTGACTTTGTGGAATATTCAAACAACAACTCAAAATCTTCTGGAATCTTCAATCAAGATGGAAAGATGAGTAAAAAAGATATTGCAAATGTGCGAAAAAATTTAAGAGAAACACAGTCAGTTATTTGGAGTGGCGTCATCTCGTTTGAAGAAAAGTTTGGACTTAAATGGTGTAATAACTTTGAGCAAGCATACAATCTTGTTAAAACCGAACTGCCAAAATATTTCAAACGAGCAGGACTTAAAGCAGAGAACATTGAGTGGTTTGCAGGACTGCATGAGAACACCGACAACAGACATATTCACATCATCTTTTTTGAGAAGGAGCCACAGCGAATTAAAGGCAATAAAAAGATATTTTCTCGTGGTTATATTTCAGACAAAGCAATGAACTTTTTCAAAGCCAACTTGGAACTCGCTGCAACCGATTTTAAGGCTCGTGAGATAAAAGTAAGAACAAACTTAACAAAGAGTTTTAACGAGCAAATAAACGACATCTCTGGGCTTAAAATGAAGGCTTTGCTTTTAGGTTTGGCAAATCAATTTTCTGAAAGTGGACACCTTTATTACAACTCTGAAAATATGCAAAACTTAAAATCGCAAGTTGACAATATCACAAATTATATTATCAAACATAATCCAAATATTTCACTCTACAAAGATGATTTTGACGAACTTGTGAAAGAAAAAAATGACAAAGTAAATAGTTATTGCAAGCGAAATGGTTATGATAAACCGAACGAAAGTGTTGGCGACAAAATGATGAATGACATCTATCGAAGGCTTGGAAATGTTGTTATTGAAAGTGCAAAAAATTTAAAGATTGAAGAAGAACAAAGGACAAAACTAAACGCAAAAAATTTAGTTGAAAAACGAATGCAAAAAAGCAAATTAAAAAGAGAACTTGATGAGTGTTTATATCTTAATTCAAAGGTCGAATACGAAGCTATCAAAGCCTTTCAAGACTATATGAATAAACTTGAAGAAATGCACATAAAGACTTTGATTGAGCAAGGAATTTTGAGCAGTGATTTTGAAATGTAAGCACTAAAAATATAGAAATATTTAGTATAGAGCATAAGCGAGAAACAATTATAAAATTTAGTGCGTAAAAGTGCCATTTAATAGCACTTTTAAATGATACACTTAAATTTACTATGTTTTCTCGTCATTTTGGAAGCTGTTGGGATACCCAACACTTCTTCTTGGCAACAAAGTTGCTACTTCTATCTCGCTCGATGCGAATAGATTTTAATAAATTTAGATTTAGAAAGAGATTGTAGAAAGAAAAAATTTTACAAACAAAAGGAACATTAAACTTATGAATTTAAACAATACAAATCTAAATTTAAACAACTTAATACAATCGGAAGTTGACCGAATTTCAACTAAATATAACAAAGATTTTCTTGATTGCGAAGACCTTATTAAAATCACCGGACTTGGCAGAGATAATGTTAGAAATCTTCTTCGTAGCAAATCTTTTCCAACAACCAAAGTTGGCAAGCGTCAAGTTGTAAGTGTCCTTAACTTTGTTACTTGGCTAACACTTAACAGCACCGCAAGCGAGGTGCAAAATGGCTAGAAAGAAAGTTGTAAGTAAAACTCGCAGAGCCAACAACGAAGGCTCAATATTCCAACGAAAGGACGGAAGATGGACTGGTGCAGTAACAACTGGTTATGATGACAATGGCAAGCCAATTCGCAAATTTATTTATGGCAAATCAAGAATGGAAGTCGCAAATAAATTGACTGAACTAACTAACAGAATTGAAAGCGAAAATTTTGATTATGTTGACAAAAACACAATTGGAAGTTTAATGACAGAATGGCTTTTAGTTTTCAAAAAGAACCAAGTTACACCACGAACTTTTGAAGGCAATTTTAGCAAATTCAAATTGCATATTGAACCTAAAATTGGCAATATGAAAATTGATGAAGTTACAACAATGGTTATTCAAAAACTATTAAACCAAATGATTGAAGATGGATATAGTCTTGATGTTGTGAGAAAAACAAAAGTCATATTTAATCAATTTTTTGACTACGCTGTTCAAAATAAATTTGTGCAAAGCAATCCAACTTTGCTAACAAGAGTAAAAAGCAAAGAGCGAAAAATCTATGATAGTGAAAACAAATACAAGGCTATCCCACCCGAAACAAGAGAAAGGTTTTTAACTTGTCTTGGCGAACATAAACTACTTAAACCACTTTGTCTTTGTATGATGTTAGGCGGCCTTAGAACTGGCGAAACTTTGGGACTAATGTGGAAAGACATTGACCTTAAAAACAAAACTATAAATGTTGATAGAGCAATCACTATCGTTCCTAAATTTGATGAAAATGGAAAAATTACGAAGCGAGTAACTGTTATCAGTGAAACAAAAACTGCTTGCTCAAAGCGAACCGTTCCAATGCCTGACATGCTGGTGGAAGCATTAAAGGAATACAAAACAGACCAGGAAATTAAAGCTGATGAAAATGGCATTGTTTT
>CAMEKL010000022.1 GCA_945921365.1 uncultured Bacillota bacterium | reverse complement strand
TCTCCAATAACTGCACTTCTTAAGTGTCCAACATGGAGTGGCTTTGCCACATTTGGACCACCATAATCCATGAAAATTTTCTTCTTTGCCTCTTTTTGAACAAGTAAATCTTCACTTGAAAACATTTTTTCAAAAACGCTTTCAATATAATTTTCTTTCATTTTTATATTTATGGACCCCGGTGCACATGCATTATATTCAAAATTTTCGCTCTGTATTTTTTCGCAAATCAGATTTGCAATCTCAAGCGGAGATTTTTTTAGTATTTTAGACAAAGAAAAAGAAACATTGCATTGAAAATCGCAAAGTTCTGGTCTGTCGGAAAATGTTACAGCAGCATTAAAGTTAACGTCTAAGTCATTTAATGCTTTTTGAATTTCTTGCTCAGCTTCTTTTAAGATAAACATTACATCATGCTCCTTTTTTCAAGTGCTTTTGTAAGTGTGACTTCATCGGCGTATTCAAGTTCAGAACCCATACTCATGCCTTGAGCCAGCCTTGAAACTTTAACGCCAAGTGGCTTTAAAAGCTTTGCAACATACATCGCAGTTGCTTCCCCTTCAACATCAGGATTTGTTGCCATTATGACTTCTTTGGTGCCAAGTTTAGAAACACGCTCTAAAAGTTCTTTGATTCTAATATCGTTTGGGCCTCTATTTTCAAGAGGATTTATTGTGCCATGCAAAACATGATAAAGCCCATTATATGCCCTAACCTTTTCCATTGCACTAACATCTTTTGGTTCTTTAACAACGCAAATTATATCGCCAGAACGAGTGGAACAAATTTTGCAAACATCTTTATCTGTGTAATTTCCACATTCACTGCAATATTTAATTTTTTTCTTTGCAGATATAATTGAGTTTGCAAACTCATTTGCGCCTTCTTCATCTCGGCTTATAATAGAATAAGCATAACGCTGAGCGGTTTTTTGCCCAACGCCTGGAAGTGTTTTAAAATTTTCAACCAATCTCTCAAGTGGGTCAATTTCTTCCATTACATAATCCCCGGAACTATTGGAGAATTTTCTTCTTCAACTTTTTCAATTTGACTAACACAATCATTAAAAGCAGCAAGAACTAAGTCTTCAAGCATTTCAACATCGTCCGGGTCAACAATTTCTTTTTTGATTGAAACTTTTTTAACATGCTTATTTCCAAGCATTGTAACTTCAACCATTCCGCCACCAGACTTTGCAGAGAACTCTCTTTCTTCAAGTTCTTCTTTTGCTTTTTGCATATCTTCTTGCATCTTTTGTGCTTGTTTCATAAGTTGATTAAGGTTTGCTCCACCAAATCCACCAAATCCACCTCTAAAATTATTCATAAATCCTCCTAAATTATTTAATTTTTAATTCTTCGCCAAAATATTCTTTCAGCGTTTGTAAATCTGCCTCAATTTCTGCACTTGGTTTATCCAAAAGCACAATTTCAATTTTTAAATTAAAGCCAAAATATTTTATTGCATTGTTTATCTCGTTTTTGTTTTCCTCTTTGCTTAAAATTGAATTTAAATATTCTTGGTCTGTTGTGATAATTAGAATTCCATTTTCAATTTTAACTTCGGAAACATCTCCGCAAGCGACATGAAGCGCTGAAAGATGATGTTCCCTTAAATAGGTTATAATCTTTCCCCACACATGTTTTGCGCTTGGCTGTGCTTTAACTGTTAAATTTCGTTTTTTTTTAATTCTTCTAAACCTTCTATGCATCTAACAGTTGCAACTTCAACAAGCGTTCTTGGGCTTAGTGCATATTTAAGTTCCGCCTCAATTGAAGAAAATGTTTTCATATAAAACATCAAATTTTCAACCGTGACATTTTCCGCTTGCTCAAATAAGAGTTTGAAATCTTCCTCAGGCAAATTTAAAATTTGCTTTGCAAGTGCGCTTGTTTTTGCAACAAGTAAATTTCTGAAATGAACTGTACATTCCTTTGCAAAAACGGAAATGTTTTTTCCGCTTTTAACAACATTATCAATTTCTTCAAATGCCTTTCCAACATCATTTAAAATTATTGTGTTTGCAAAATTTGCAAGTTGCTTAGTTTCGCTCACACCAAGAATCTTTGAAGTTTTTTCAAAAGTTATATCGCCATCTGTGAATGAAATAACGCTGTCTGCAATTGAAAGCATATCTCTAACACTTCCTTCTGCCATGCTAACTATTGCATCAACAGACTTATCATCATATTTAATGTTTTCTTTTGCAAATATATTTTTTAAATGCTTTGCCAATTCTTCTTGTGGAATGAGCCTAAAATCAAACTTTGTGCATCTTGAAAGAATTGTTGCAGGAAGTTTGTGAATTTCAGTTGTTCCAAGAATAAAAACAACGTGAGCAGGTGGTTCTTCAAGTGTTTTTAACAGTGCATTGAAGGCACTGTCTGTGAGCATATGAACTTCATCAATAATGTAAACTTTATATTTTCCAGAGGTTGGCAAAAATTTGATTTTCTCTCTTAAATCCCTAATTTCGTCAACTCTGTTGTTTGAAGCAGCATCGATTTCTAAAATGTCTAAATTTGTTGGCTGAGAAAGAGCCTTACACGCTTCACACTCACAGCAAGGAAGAGAGTCCGCTTGTGGATTTTCACAGTTTATCGCCTTTGCAAAAATTCTTGCAGTGCTTGTTTTTCCTGTTCCTCTGCTTCCAGAAAAAAGATAGGCATGAGAAATCTTTCCGCTTTTAACCTGATTGTAAAGCGTTTTTGAAATGTGCTCTTGCCCAATTATTTCGTCAAATGTTTTTGGACGATATTTGTTATATAACGACTGATGCATTTTTTCTCCAAAAATAAGATAACACATTTTTTGATTTTAACAAAATATTTTAACAAAAACACCCCCAAAAGGGTGATTTTATTATAAATCATTCAAACTATATCTTTCTTCCAATGGAACTCTTTGTGATTCAGGAGTAAATTTATAGCAATTTTTATCTATTATAACAATTGGAATTTTAAATTCTTGTGCAGCCTTAATTTCATTTCGTGATATTTTGTCACTAAAGGAAATGATTGCTGAAGGAAGAAGAGTTTCTTTAGAAAATTCCTTTGAACCAGCATAAACAAGCTCATTAACTCCATTGCCTGTTTCATTTATAAATTGTTCAACAGGTTTTAAATCTATTCTTGTTTTTGAAATTGGAGTGTTATCTTCTGGCATATAATATGTTGAGTAAGAATCAACAACAGCAGCATGAGTTAAGAGTTTTGGATTTAAATCTGAAAAAGCAAAACAAATTCTATCTTCATCAAAAATTGTCATTCTGTTTTGATTGATTAAACTTATTGAAATCAATTGATTTTTCTCTGCATATTCAATCCAATCTTCCTTGTATGAGCGAGCGATATATTCGTCTTTATCATAAGAACAATGAACTGGAAATAAAAATTTATCACCTTTAAATTTATAAACGTTAACGCCTGAAACATTATAATCAAGTTTTTCAAATCCATCTGACTCTTCTCTTGAAGCAAGAGAATCAATTTTTGTTTCTTCATTAACAACATTTTGCATAAATTGTTCTTTTGCATTTGATAAAACATCATACATAATCTCATCAAATGAAATGTTTTTATCATTAAACTCATTGTAAAGAGATTTTAAATTATCAACAACAATGTTTTCTGAAACAACTTCATCAAAAGCACTTTTAAGTGCAATGTATGTTCTACTAATTAAATCGGCTTTTTCTGGTCCAATTTGATTTTTAAAAGATTGATCAGTTGTTATAAAATTATATATTGTTTCAGTGTTCAAAAATAAGTTTTTCATAGAGTCTTTTCCAAATCTAATTGAAAAAATCTCTGCAACTGCCTTTGCCTTTGCATAAGGAAAATCTTTTTCAATTGAATTATCTTCAAGGAACTTATCAATTAAAAAATCTATACCTTTGTTTTTAATTGTGGCATCAATATAAGAATTTCTCAATTTATTAAGTTCAATAAGTCCTTGCAAATTCTCTTTTTTTGAAAATGCCTTTTTTAAATATTTTCTTGAATTTTCAGAAAAATTTGCAATAAAATCTTCTTTAAAGCTTTTTCTGCTGAATAATTCTTTATATAAATTTGATGTAACTTTATCCCCTTTAATCAACAAATCTAACATTGACACATCACTAACTTTTTCAGGGAAAATTGTTGCAATTCCTGCTTGCAAATTTAAAGACAAATTTGCGAAATGACGATTTAAAAATTTTTCACTTAAAACTATATCTCTAATTTCTTTTGTTGAGTCAAGTAATAGTTCATCAATTGTAAAAAGATTTATAACGTTTTCGTTTATCTCAAATTGAGATTTTGCAAGCATAACTTTTTCTTCTGGTGCAAGCTTACTTGCAAATAATCCTAGTCTTTCCCTATCTTCATAATTATCAACATTATTTAATAATTTGCCACACAAAGAAATAATCGCTTCATTTGGCAAGCAAGTGGAAATAGCATCTATGAAAGGATCAATTGAATAATTAGAAACTGATTTTTCAACCTTTTCAACAAGTTGATCTTTGTTTTTTTTAGCTTTCTTTAAGTCTTGCATAAGCTCAAGAATAAGCTTCGATTCAAAAACCAAATTTCTGTTTTTTTCTTTTTCATCAAGGTTATAAGTTGTCCTTATAAGTTTTTTTTCATAATCAAATAAATTTTGAACAAAAACAACTCTTGTTGGCAAGTCAAATTTAAACAGCCCCATTGCAATAAGCTGATCTGCAACTTCTTCATTTAATCCTGCCCTTATTAAATCCTCTCTTGTTTCCATAAATTCTCCTACATTTCTTTAATTGTAAAAGATTTATGTGTTTTTGTCAAGATATATTCTGTTCTGTCAATTAAATTATTTTATTCAAAGGTATAATCAAATTGAAAAACGCTTCTATTTGAATTTGAAACAAGGTTATAATATTTTTGTTGTTCAATATATACAATTGGAATGTTAAAATCCATAGATGCTCTAATTTCATTTTCCGTTGGAACATCAAAACAAATAACCGCAGATGGAAGAAGCGTTTTTTTTGAGTGTTTTTTGTCTCCAGCATAAACTAACTCGTTAAAAGATCTTCCCATGTTAGCAATAAAATCGTCAATTGGCCCTAAATCTAGTTTTGCTAAGGAAACTCCTCTATTTTTAAGCTCATTTTCATTTAAAATTGAAAATGAATCAACAACACAAGCGTGCATCAAAAGTTTTGGATCTAAATTTGAAAAAGCAAAACATATGCAAGTTTTGTCATAAATATCCATTCTTTTGTTGTTTATCAAACTGAAAGAAATAACATTTCCTTTCTTTGAAGCATCTATCCAACTTTTTTTATAGTTCTTTTCTGGCTCATAATACTTGCTAAAATTTGAACAATGAACAACAAATGTGAATTTATCTCCCATAAAAGCATGAAACCTGGAATTCAATGCTTCTTTATTTTTTGTTTCCATTGAGAAATTTTTATAATCAAGCTCATTTGGCTTTGTTTCTTTTCTTACAATTTCGTTCATAAACATTTCTTTTCCAGTTGCGAGAGAAGAATAAATAACCTGCTCTAAATTTATATTTTTATTTAAAAATTTATCGTATAAATATTTGATTCTATCCAATTTTTGACTTTCTTTTAGGTTTTCATTCATAACATCTTGTGACAAAAGGTATGCAGACCTAATTATATCAACATTCTCTCCAAGTTCGTTTCTATATTCTTCGCTTTTTGTTATAAATTCATAAATTGTTTGCAAATTTAAGGTTGCATTTTTTGTTGTATCAAACGCAAAACGTTCAAAGAAGAGTTGAAGTGAAGCCTTAACTCTCTCTTTTTTTGTGTTATCTTTTAAATTATCAAACAGAGTTTTATCAACAAGTTCATCAAAGTTTTCGCTTACACATTCATCAATAAACGATTTCTTTTGATTTGCAAACTGCTCATATGCATAGTAGTTTGCAACACCATAACAAGCATCTCTAAATTTTTTCATTTTTTCAAAATTGAAATTTTGAATATATTCTTTTTTAAATGATTCTCTTCTAAAAAGAATGTCAGTTGTGTCTATATTTCTGGAATTCATGATAAAAATTAGTGCATCATTATCAAAACACTCTGGATACGATTTAAGAAAAATACTTAAGAGATTTTCATTTAAATATTGGCAAGTGTTTTTATTTGAAAAAACATTTTCGTCTTTTGTTATATTTTTAATTAACTCTTCACATCTTTTATCTAAAAGTTCATCATAAGAAAACAAATTTAGCGCAAAACCTGAGCGTTCACTTTCCACAATCTTAATCTTTTCACTTAAAGTTATCTCGTCTTTCAAAAAAGAAGGAACAATGTTGTTTTTATAAATTGACACTTTTATCGCATTGAAAATATCTTCATGAGAGACAACATTTTTTAAACAATTTAGCACAAAGTTATTAACTGTTAAAGAAAGTTTTGAGCAATAATTATTTGCAAATAAATTTACCTTTTCATCAGGTTTTAATTTGTGATTTTCAATTTGTGAAATAATCTTAATTGCATCACGACAATCAAGGTAAAAACGCTTAAGCAAATCAGAAAAATCTTCTCTGTTTTTTTGCCTATTTATGCAATCAAGCCTAACTTTAACTATCGCCAAAAAATTTTGAAGGTTTTCTTCTTTAACTTTATCTATTCCAACAAAATTTAAATATGAAATTAAATTTTCATCTAACCCGTAACTTTTTAAATCCATTTTTATCTCCAAAAATATTCCAATATTTTCACAATAGGTCAAAATTTATTTTAAATTTTAATCAAATTTACAGCCACAATAGTTCTGCCTGTAAAAATTGTTTTCCTTTGAAAGTTCCAGTGAACGAAGATATCCATTTTCCTTCTTAAAATCACTTGGCAAAT
>CAMEKL010000021.1 GCA_945921365.1 uncultured Bacillota bacterium | reverse complement strand
GCTAGATTTAAACTGCGCCAAAATTAAATATAGATCTTTTGCCAAATCAAAATCTATGTTAGATGAAGCAAATGTTTTGAATTCGTCTTTAAATTTTAAAAGGATTGAATAGACAAGCAAGATAGAGTTTATTTGTTTTTCGCTTGCTATTTCTTTTCCTAGAAGTTTAAGAACTAAACTTGAAAGTTTTGAAACTGAAACAACATTTATGTTAAATGTTGATTTTATTTTCAAAGTTTGGAATATCAATTTTTCTGCCTGAAAAGAAAATCTGTCTGGCACAACAACAAAATTATTCAAGTTTAAATTGTCGCTCACTTGAATTTTCCTTATAACACCAACGCTCGCACCCCTAAGAGTTTTTGAGATAACAGCATTTAATTCCATGTTTTTATGTTACCATAATTCGGAGCTTGGAGAATATGATTTTATGCCAAATTGTGTCGTCTAATAGACGCATGCAAGAAAACAAAATATAAATTTTGTATTATATAATCATTGAAAAAGGAGAAAATTATGGAACTAAAAGGATCAAAAACAGAAAAGAATTTAATGGAAGCATTTGCTGGCGAGAGTCAAGCAAGAAACAAGTATACATACTTTGCTTCAAAAGCAAGAAAAGATGGATATGAAGAAATTGCAAACATCTTTGAAGAGACAGCAGGAAATGAAAAAGAACATGCCAAAATGTGGTTTAAAGCTCTTAATGGCGGAAGCGTTCCTTCAACAGTTGACAACCTTGCTGCAGCTGCTGCTGGCGAGCATGGTGAGTGGACAGATATGTATGAAAGAATGGCAAAAGATGCTGAAGAAGAAGGCTTCACAAGGCTTGCATATCAATTTAGAGCAGTTGGCGCAATTGAAAAATTTCATGAAGAAAGATATTTAAAACTTCTTAAGAATATAAAAGAAAACAAAGTTTTTGAAAGCGCAAAAATTGTTGCTTGGAAATGTTTGAATTGCGGTCATATTCACATGGGAACAAAAGCACCAACAGTTTGCCCTGTTTGTGACCACCCACAATCATATTTTGTTCAAATTGATCTATAAAAATAAAAACAAAAAAGTGCAAAAATATTGCACTTTTTTTATTATTTGATATAATAAAAGAATGAAAAATAATTTTTTATTAAAAATTCAAAAAAAAGATATAGTTAGTTTTTTGGAGAACAATAAGCTGTTTCCTGCTGGCACAACAAAAGAAGATATAAGACACTTTAAAAATAAGAATGGAAAAATAAACTTTTTCATTCTTCCTCCAAACGAAAATTTTAGCTTGGAAAACAACATTTTATGTGAGTTCTCAAGTTTTTCATATAGAATTCAAAATGAAAAGTCAAATGATAAACTTTGGCAAGGCTATTTGTCCAAAAAATTTGGCTCAGAATACACAAGCGCCTTAGATAGATATAATCAAGATAATAATTTTTCTCTATAATTTAATTTATTGAAAAATATCTAACAATTCCTGTGAGAATCTGATAACACAATTTGTTTCTATATTCTTCTGTTAGAAGAAGTTTTTCTTCTTCAATATTAGAAATAAATCCACATTCAACAATAACACTTGGAACATTTGTGCATTTTAAAATATAGTAGTCGCCTTTATCAGCGTTTTTTCTTGCACTTTCAAGATTTTCAACAAAACATTCTTGAATTGATGTTGCAAGGGATTTTGAAATTGCACTTTCTGGGTTGTAAAACACCTGCGCACCACGGCAACTCTCAAGCGGGAAAGCATTCATATGAATTGAAACAACAAGGTCAGCGCTACAATTTTCTATTATTCTTTTTCTTGCAAGCATGTCATCTTTCTTTTTGTTTGAACTTAAACTTGAATAAAGACCATCTAAGTTGTTTCTTGTCATAACAACATTAAAGCCAAAATTTTCGAGGTAGTGTTTAAGTGTTTTTGCATACTCCAAATTTATAACACGCTCTGTTGTTCCACTCACTCCCTCACAACCGCCATCAATCCCACCATGGCCAGCGTCAATAACAACAGTTAGCCCAGTGTAAACATTCCAGTTTGAAGTTTTAACGCTTTTATTTATTAAAAAATTAAATATAAAAATTGATGGAATAAGAATAATTAAGCAAATTGCAACAATTTTAACTATTTTTTTTCTTATTTTTAATACAAGCATATTATTAAATATGAAGTTTATAATACAATTATGTTATATATAAAAAAACAGGCATTACTACCTGTTTTTATCTTATTCGAGAAACAACATCTGAAAGATATTGCCCTGTGCGAAGTTGAATTTTTTTGTCATAATCAAAATTATCAATTTTGTCAACAAATTCATTCCAACGCATCATAAACTTTGCAATATATTCTGGAGAGCTTCCCCTTTTTTCGAAACGTTCTTTATATTCATCTCTGCAATGTTTTCGTGGATAAACAACGTAAAAATTACATTTTCTTTCCTTCATCTTTTCAAGAACGCTTTGGTGCGCTGAAACAAAAACAAAATCATATTTTTCGCAAAAAGCCTCGGCGCAATCTATGTAAACATCTTCCCAACCTTCATCTTTTCTAAATGAAGAAGAAGATAAATCATAAAAAGAGTTTTTTTCATAATATGGCACATAATTTTGAAAATTTGTTTTTCCAATGCCAGCAAAACCGCTTATTATTATTCCCTTTTTCTTTTTCAAACTTTGAAACATTTTCATCTCCAATAATATTTTAAATTATTTTAAAAAAAAGTCAACACAAAAATAATTTCTTTGTGTTATAATGCTTTTAAGGAGTTTTTATGTTAGTTCTTTTAATTATTGCTTGTTGTTTTTTGTTAACAAACATCATTCTCACATTATTTTTAATTTTAAAAAATAGGAAAAACAGTTCAAACATTTCATTAAACTTTTTGAAAGAAGATTTGGATAGAGATTTTAAATCCATTAGAGAAGAGCTAAATTTTTCTTTAAAATCAACAAGAGAAGAAATAAATAATATCCTTGGCGGAAGAATATCAAATTTTTCAAATAATATAGATCAAAAAATGGAAAGCATTAGAAAAACAGTTGAAGACAAACTTGAAAATTTACAAAAAGATAACTCTGAAAAAATTGAAAAGATGCGCCAGACTGTTGATGAAAAACTTCACGACACACTTGAAAAACGCCTTGGTGAAAGTTTCAAACTTGTTAGTGATAGGCTTGAATCTGTGTATAAAGGCCTTGGCGAAATGCAAACTCTTGCAGTTGGCGTTGGAGATTTAAAAAAAGTTTTAACGAATGTTAAATCACGTGGTTCTTGGGGTGAAATTCATCTGGAACAACTATTGTCGCAATATTTAACAGAAGACCAATATATAAGAAATGCAAAAACAAAAAAGTTAAGTAAAGATTTTGTTGAATTTGCAATTAAAATTCCAAGCAAAGTTGATGGAAAAGTTGTTCTCCTTCCAGTTGATAGTAAATTCCCAATTGAAGACTACACCAGGCTTGTTGATGCGGAAGAACGTGGAGATGTCTCCGAAGTTCAAGCGTGCAGAAAAGAACTTGAAAGAAGCATTAAAAAGCATGCTTCAGACATCAGCGAAAAATATATAAACCCACCATTCACAACAGATTTTGCAGTCATGTTCCTTCCAACAGAAAGTTTATATTGCGAAGTTCTTAAAAACACAAGTTTGATGGAAAGTTTGCAAGTGGAAAAACGCGTTACAATCACAGGCCCAACAACTTTAACGGCGTTTATTTCCAGCCTTCAACTTGGCTTCCACGCACTTGCAATTGAAAAACAAACAAGTGAAGTTTGGAAAGTGCTTGGCTCTGTTAAGCAGGAATTTTCAAAGTTTGGAGATATACTTGCAAAAACAAACAAGAAAATTCAAGAAGTTGCCAACACAATGAAGGAAGCGGAAAGCAAAACAAGAAATATTGAAAGAAAACTTGGAAAAGTTGACAGCTTGGCATATAAAGAAAACTCAGCTGATTTGCTGAGCTTTGAAGATAACAAAAAATATGATAATCTTGAAGATAACAATGATGATGAAGAAGAATAATTAAACCGCACCAAAAATTTGTGGGAAAGATGTTGCAAGAACATACACAACAAGCACAGCCAAGAATAAAAGCACAAAAATTATTCTTATCAAAGATTTTGCAATAACATTAACAAAAACAAGTGCAGAAACTATTATAAGCGTTCCATATTGCTTTAAAAATGAGATTATTTCTTCATAGTTTGTAACATCAACAAAATGCACCACCTCGTTAACTTTTACAAGTGCAAGCAAAACCAAAAGCAAGAAACTTAAAGCAATTATTATTGAATTAAGAATTTTTTTCATTTTTATCTCCTTTGTTATTATAACATAACATATTTTAAAACAAATTGCAATATAACAATTTGTTTTATTTTTTCTATTTTTTTGTTATACTTAAGAAATAAAGGAAGTATTATGGAAGAAAAAATTAAAGAACAATTTATTAAAATTTTTAAAGATAACATAAAAAGAGAAGGCGCAGATAAACTTTTAGACTGGATTGTTAAATCAGATTTCTTCACTGCCCCAGCAAGCACAAAATTTCACTCTGCTGTTGAAGGTGGTCTTGCAACACATTCAATAAACACATATAATCGCTTTTGCAAAAATCTAGAAAAAGAATATGGAAAAAATTATAACCTAAAAATTTCTGCTGAAAGCGTTGCTATAATTGGACTTCTGCACGATGTTTGTAAAATTGACTACTATAAAACTGAATATAGAAATGTTAAGGAAGATGGCGTGTGGGTTCAAAAGCCATACTACACAGTTGAGGACAAACTTCCATATGGCCACGGAGAAAAATCTGTTTACATACTTTCAAGTTTTATAAAACTTTCAAGGGAAGAAGCAATGGCGATCAATTGGCATATGGGAGGATTTGACACGCGCGTTATGGGAGGGTCATATTCTCTCTCGACTGCATTTTATAATTTCCCCACAGCTGTTATTTTTCACATTTCCGACATTGAAGCAACATATTTGGACGAAAGTGCAGAATAAAATAAAACCAGAATTAAAAGAGCATAGAAAACTCTATGCTTTTTTTAGTTTGACCTTGTAACAGTTTTGATATCTGAAATCAATTTATTAAGCACTTCATCATTTGGAATTATTTGAATCTCAATTGTGTAGGTTGCCTTTGCAAGAGCGTTTTTAAAATCGAATGTCAAAGTTTGTCCGCTTTGAACAAAATTTGTCAGTTCGCTTTCATAAACAATTTCATCGCCAAGTTTAATTTTTACTGCCACCTTATATAAAACTCTGTTTTCAAGCGTTGTTTTAACTGTGATTGACTTTACAGAGAATTTTGAAACTGATACAGCATCTTTGTTTATCTTTTCAATTGGCGTTGAATAAGTTGTGAATGTTGAAGAAATATATTTTACATTTTCAATTTCTTCTGCATTTGCACAAACAGCAACGTAGGCACTTGATGCAATTTTAACTGCGCTTGGCCAGAAAATAATCTTTCCATCTTCATAGCGAATGTCTGTTTCTGGCTCAAAATATGTGATTGAAGAGCCACTTAATGAAACATTATATGCGCTTGTGTTAACAAATTTCTGAGAAGCATCTTTTTCTATAATGAAATAGTAGTAACTTGTTGGAAGAGATATCTTAACTTTGTATGAATTTGAATCATTAGTTTCAAACTTGATATATCCAGAAACAACTTCAATTGAATTTGAAAGCAATTTGTTTTTAACCTTAAATGCAAGTGAATTATTTTCAACACTTGATAAACTGCCGCTGTCCCCTTTAACTTTAATCATAACATTATAAGTTTTATTATCAGATGTTAATTTTAAGCTTGATAAATCAAATTTAAATGTGTATCTATCATTTTCAGAACTGCTAAAAATACTATTTCCAGATGCTTCAACCTCTTTTCTAATTGGGTTTACATTTCCATCTTCTTCAACAATAATGATGTATGAATTTATGTTTGTTACATCTTTAAAGAATAAGAAGTCCCCTGAAATTTCATAATCACTTGTTGTGTTAGCTTTTATTGTTAAATTTCCAAGTTCGCTTATCTGAGATGTTAGATAATAAACACCATTTTCAAGTCCACTTCCAACTGCTTGAATTGTGAATATAATTTTTGAAACATCAATATTTTCTGGTGTTGTTCCAACTAGCTTTGCAATATCAGAAATTGTGATGTTGTAAGAAAGCGTTGAAAGCTCATATGTTTTAATTGAATTGTTGTTATATAAAACTTCCAATTTATAACTACTTACTTTATCAACTTCATTCCATGTTAACGCTCCGCCAGAAAGTGTTAATTGTGGACTATCAATCTTGAAAACTTTAAGTGCATTAACCGTCCATTCACCAGGAATCGCATAAACATCATTTTCTTCGTTTGTTGGAAGATATCTTAAATATAAATCATTCAATCCACTTTCAACAGCATTATATTTAGATATGTCAAAAGTGTAATAGTTTTGACCATTTTCAACTTCAACAAAGTTTATACAACTTGTTATTTGTCCATCAACAAGGAAATTACCATTAACGTCTTTTTCGATTTTTAACGTTTTTTCTGTTTCATTAAATTTGACTTTAATTTCATAACTTCCAGCACCTTTAACTTCATACCACTTTACTAGACCATTGTTAACAACTAAACTTGCTTCGCCATTAAGAGATTTTAAGTTTTTTGATGGAGATTGTAAGCTTGTTAAGTAATATGTATCATTTCCTTTTGCCAAAACATACATTTTCAACTTATAAGCACTGGTTGTAGGGAAATTTTCTTTTAACCATGTTTTTAATGATGTGAATTCAAACTTATTTGATGTTGTTTCATAATATTTATATTGAATAATGTTTTCATCTTGGTCCATAAGCCCAAAAACAATTTGGTAAGTTAATCCTTCCATATAAGCATTATCATAACC
>CAMEKL010000020.1 GCA_945921365.1 uncultured Bacillota bacterium | reverse complement strand
CAAAACTTGCTCTGGAACTGGTGCTAAAAATGGAAAGGAATTCACAACTTGTTCCACATGTAAAGGAAGTGGCCGTGTGAGGTACACACAAAACACGCTATTTGGAACAACAATTCAAGAGGGTGTTTGTAAGGACTGCAACGGCACTGGAAAGATAATAAAAGAAAGATGTTCTGATTGCGGTGGAAAGGGATATAAAAAAGTTCAAAAAACTGTTGTTGTAAACATTCCAGCAGGAATAGACAATGGCCAAACAATAACAATGCGTGGCGAAGGAAACGCACCAACAAGAAAAGGCGTTAATGGCGATTTACACATATATGTTAGAGTTGCGCCACATAATATCCTTGTTCGTGATGGATTTGATTTACATCTTGATCTTAACATTCCATACACAACAGCAATTCTTGGAGGAAAAGTTACTATTCCAACACTTAATGGAAACTACAATCTTGAAATTAAAGAATGCACAACAAGTGGAACTGTTATGCGTTTGAAAAACAAAGGTGTTAAAAAGTTAAACAAAGAGGCTTACGGCGATTTGTTAGTGACAATCAAAACAGAGCCACCAAAAACACTCGACAAAAAAACGAGAGAGCTTTTAAAGCAAATTGAGGAAATCAATTCTGTTAATAACTACCCAAAATATAAGAATTATTTAGATAAAATAAGAAAATAAAAAAAACCACATTTTGTGGTTTTTTTTCAATATTCTATTTGTTTGAAAGTGATAAATAGTCGTTTGGATTAACTTGATTGTCGCCATTTAGTATTTCAAAGTGTAAGTGCGCGCCTGTTTGAACTTCTTCCCCAGCACTGTTTGATGCAATTCCAATTTCCTGACCTTTCTTTACTTTGTCTCCAACTTTAACAAGAACATTCGAGTCGAGAGAAGAATATTTTGTTGTAATATTTCCATCGTGTTTAATTTCAACAACAGTGCCTTCAAGAGTGTTTGTATAAACTTTAATAACTTCGCCAGATTCGCAAGCATAAACTTTTGAGTTGTTTGATTTTAAATCAACTCCTTTATGCGTTTCAAACCAACCCATGCTTTCATTAAAGATTAGAGCGTCACGGCTGTAGTCATGAACAACTTCGCAGTTTTCCATTGGAAGAGCAAAATTTAAACCAACGCTGCCAACTTCAACAGGCTCTTTTGTTGCCATATCTAAATTACTAGCTTCATCAACACTCGTTTTAACTCCATTTGTTAAAATTATTGAAAGTGTTACAGCAAGCACAATAATTCCAACGGCAATGAAATATCCATACTTTTTTAAAAAGTTTTTAAAACCTTCTCCTCTTTTTTTTATTTTAATTTGACTGTTCATTTTAACCTCCGAAGCAATTGTTGACATATTTTTTTGTTTTATACATAAAATTAATAACTTCCAAGAAGAAGTGGAATGCCAACCAAGTTCTTGTTGTTTTCAAAAACAATTTCAATGTTGCATTTTTGATTATTTAACATGATATGCTTATCGAAATTTGGGCTGTAGGCATAGATTATTCTCTTATTTTCTAGTGTTTGCAAAGAAATTATTTTTGCATTTAGATTTTGCAATATTTCATCTGAGCCAGATTTTGTTTCGAATGTGATTCCAGAGTAGTTGTGTTTTTTTGATATTTCCAAAAAACTTGAAAAAGAGCAGGCAACTTTTGTTCCTATCCCATTTTGTTTAGTTTCAAAACTCTCATCTTCAAAGTTGCTTGAGAAATAAACTTCAAAATTTTCAGGGCAAAGCTTTTCAAGTTTGTTATAATTTTTTGGAAAAATAAAAATCAATGAAATAAGAAAAACCCCAACAAATAAAAAAATAAATCTAACAACATTTGTTTTCATGTTAGATTTATTTCCTCTTTGTTTTTATTTTATACATAGCTAAACATTTAGATATCCAAAACCTGCCAGAGTGTTTAGCATAAAGTTTTCTTGACTTAATGAGATATAACATAAGTTGTCATAAACTTTGTCTTCAAAGATAACCTTCGTTTCATTTTGTGTGAAAAGATTATTTAATTTTTCGCAATTCTTTTTAAGTTTATTTTCTTCCAAATTTAATCTTTCTTCCATTTTGCTTTTTATCATTTTAATTTTATTTAAAAAATTGTTTGTTTTATATTCTGTTGTTTTATTCATAAAATCAACTAAAAATTGCAGATTTTTGCCATTTTTTTCTAATAGTTTTAAATATTTTTCTATGTTTGGAATATCTTTAATTTGAAGCTCGTCGTTCCAAAATAGTTTATAACATTTTATAATTATGCTTGAAGAAATTAGAGCGTTCCTTCCAAAACTACTCTTTGAATCCTCGCAAAGTCTATTTGCTAAAATAATTGCAGTGTAGTCTGGATTTATGATGTCGCAAATTGAGAAGAGTTCAATGATGTTGTCCTGCAAATTTAAAAGTGCAGTTTCTCTTTTTATGTCAATCATATTTGCAAGCGCTTCTGTTCTTGAAATAAGTTTTTTTAAGTTATTAAGATAAAACATGTTTTCTTTGTTGAATAGATTTGCTTTGCAAAATTCATTAACCAAAATTTCTTCAAATGAAAAGATGAAAGAAAGAGTTGAAATGACAAAATTCTCTTTGCTTGTTGCAATTATGTTCTCATCAATAAAAACTTTGCTTGGATAGTTTGTTTCTTCTTTTAATATTTCAAATCTATTTTTAAAAAATGCAAAATTTGAAAAATATCCAAAATGTGAAATTGTTGTTGGGAAAACAGCATAAGGAATATTTAACATTTTGGCAACTATTTTTGATGTGTCGCAAACACTTCCAGCCCCCACCGACAAAATTATGTCGGAATCTTTTGCTAAACTTGAAATTTTTAAAATATTATCCGCATCACAAAATGGTTTTTTAGATAGAGTGTAAACACTAAAAAAAATATTTTCTTCATTCAAAAAATTCGCAAGCATTGGAATAACGGTCTTTTTTGGTGTTTTTGATGTTAAAATAAAAACTTTTTTATAATCTTTTAAAAATTTTGCAGTGTCAACACCAACATTTTTTTTGAAAACAATTTTGTTAAGTGCATTAAATTTATCCATATTTTCTCCCATAGCACAATGATAATTGAAATTTAAGTGAGAAAAATGCTTTTTTTTGTCAAATAGTTTGTATTAAAAAAGAAATTAAGTTAAACTTAGATTCATGGAGATTGAAGGAATTGTTGAAGAAATTATTTTCAGAAACGAAGATAATGGCTACACAGTTTTAATTTTAGAAGGAACAAACAACGTAAATACGGTTGTTGGCAATTTTTTGTCTGTTAATGTTGGAGAAAACTTGCTTTGCAAGGGTGAATTTAAGCACACAAAATATGGAATGCAATTTGTTATGTCTAGTTATGAATCCATTGTGCCAAAAACGGAACTTGGAATAATCAGATATCTTTCAAGTGGGCTCATTAAAGGTGTTGGAGAAAAAACTGCAGAAGCAATTGTTAATAAATTTAAAAAAGAAACGCTTCAAATAATTGAATTTAATCCAGAACTTTTAACAACTGTTAGGGGTGTTTCATCTAAAAAGGCAGAGCTTATTTCTGCTTCACTTATTGAAGTTAAAGAAATGCAAAATGCGATGGTGTTTTTGCAAGGATATAACATTTCAAGCAACTATGCACTTAAAATATATGATTTATATAAAAACAAAACAGTTGAACTTGTTAGCGCAAATCCATACAGGCTTGTTGAGGATATTTCGGGAATTGGATTTTTAAAAGCTGATGCCATTGCAAAAAATATGGGAATAAGCGAAAAGAGTGCTTTTAGAATTAGGGCGGGCATTTTGCATATCTTAAGCGAAGCATCAGATAAAAACGGTCACACATACATGATTAAATATAACTTGGTTGAAAATGTTTGCAAACTTTTAAATTTTAAGCCTGAAGAAATGGAAAAAGAAATTGTTTCTGTGTGCGAAAGTTTGGAAAAAGAAAACGTTCTCAAAATTTTTTGGCAAGATAAAACTGAAATTGTTATGTCCACTAAAATGTATTCTGCTGAAAAATATGTTGCTAGCAAACTAGCAATATTAAAAAATTCAGCGGAAAATTTAAACTTTGATATCGAAAGCGAAATTTCACTTTTTGAAAAAGTTAACAAACTATTTTTTCATGAAGACCAAAAAAATGCAATTAAGATGGCAATCAACAGTGGAGTTAGTGTTATAACAGGTGGGCCAGGAACTGGAAAAACAACAATCATTTCTTGCGTGCTTGAAATTTTAAAAAGTTTAAAAAATAAGGTTGTTCTTCTCGCTCCAACTGGAAGAGCGTCAAAGAGATTGAGCGAAAGCACGGGAGAAGAGGCAAAAACAATTCACAGAGCGCTTGAAATCAACTTTCGTTCGCCAACCGGCATGTTTGTTTATAATGAGCAAAATCCACTGCCATATGATGTTGTTATTGTTGATGAGGTTTCAATGGTTGACATAACTCTTATGGCAAGTCTTCTAAAAGCAATAAAGCGTGGAAGTAAACTTATTTTAGTTGGAGATAAGGACCAACTTCCAAGTGTTGGAGCTGGAAATGTTTTGGCTGATATTTTATCCAGCGGAGTTATAGAAAAAACAGAATTAACAAAAATTTATAGGCAACAAAATGATAGTTTAATAATTTCAAACGCGCACTTAATAAATAACGGCGAAATGCCGACTCTTGATAATAATTCAAAAGATTTCTTTTTTGAAAGCAAAAATTCAAATGAAGAAACGTTTGAAAGCATTGTTTCGCTTATGACAGAACGAATTGAAAATCACTTTAAAATTGATGTTTCAAAAATTCAAGTACTTGCTCCTCTTAAAGCGGGAGTTTGCGGAATTGAAAACTTAAATTTTGCTCTTCAAGAAAAAATCAACCCCAAAAGTGATAAAAAAGCAGAAATAAAAGTTGGGCAAGTTGTTTTTAGAGTTGGTGACAAAGTTATGCAAACATCAAATAATTACGAACTTACTTGGCAAAGAGAAACAAAAAAAGTTAATGTTGTTGAAGATGGGAGTGGTGTTTTTAATGGAGATATTGGATATATTGAAAGCATAGACCTTTCAAGTGGGGAGATTGAAGTTTTGTTTGAGGACGGAAGACGGGCAAAATATCCAAGAAGTGAACTTTCACAGCTTTCGCTAGCATATGCAATCACAATTCACAAAAGTCAAGGTTCTGAATTTGATGTTGTTATTATTCCAGCGATTGCTGGTCCAAGCATAATTTTTACAAGAAATTTAATCTACACAGCTGTTACAAGAGCAAAAAAAGTTGTTGTTATTGTTGGAGATAAAACTGCACTAAGAAGAATGATAAAAAACACATATATGGCAAAACGCTTCACACTTCTATCAAATTTTTTAATAACTGAAAATAAGAAAATAAGTTTGCTTTTTAATGATAATTAAAAAATATAAAAAAATAATAAAAAAATCAATGAAAATAACGTTTTTTTTGAACTTTTTTATTATTTTTTTTATTTATTTAAAATTTTTTTTATTATTCATTTGCCAAATTAAATTTAATCAAATTATTTGACTAATATTTAATTTATTTATATAATTTATTTGAATAAATTGCGGATAATATTTTTATCTAGATTTAAATGCTTCTATTGGGGGGATATATGAAAATCTTAAAAGTTTCACTCATAATTTTAGCATCAGTTATTGGCGCAGTTGGAATTATTCTTCTCGGGCTGTTTTTAGCTGGGAAATTTAATGAGCCAGTCAATATGCCAAATGACATATTTTTTGCTAAATCAATCGTTCTTGAAGATGGCTCTTTATCTTATGAAGAATTTGATGGTGATTATAAGGCAAGTGGAAACTATGATGTTATCCTTTCAACAAAAACAGAAAATGTTAACAGAAGAGATGTTTCACTTTTCTTTAACACAAAAAATGATGTTGTTAAATTTTTGAAAAAAAATGCAGAAGGAACTTCTGCAAATTTTTATGCTTATGAAAACAATGAACTTTCAAAATTTGTAACTTGCAAAGAAAATGAATCGGAATACATAACAAACGGGAAAATTATTCTTCCAAAAACAGTCAAACTTAACAAAACTTTCACAGTTCTTGCATGTGTTGCTCCAGATAATGTTAATGAAACCGTTACAGATAACACACCACTTTATGCGATTTCTGGCGAATCAAAATTCTATGCACAATCTGAAAATGTTAACATCACTGCAATAAGCAAAACAATTTATGTTGACACTCCGGTTTCTGAAATTAAACTCGAATTAACAACAAGAAATGGAGGGGACGAAAAGGTTTTGTCAAAGGTTGATAATAACTATGTTGTTGATCTTGAAACATATTTCACAGCAAAAACAGTTTTTGTTCCAGCAAGAAGTGAATTTCTTTATGGGAACAACCAAAACAAAAAACAAGTTGTTTTAGCGCTAAATAACGACGAAAACAAAATTTCTTTTGTTGACGCAAGTGATGCTGTTGTTGAAACAAAAGTTGCAACACACAATGTCTTATTTTCAAAACTAACAGGAAATGCAACAATTTTTGCTTATGCGTTTAAAAATGCATCAGATTATGAAAATTTGGATAAAAACATTTCAATTGAGACTTTGTTTTCTCAAATTCAAAACACAAGTAAATCTGTTGCAACCTCAACAAGTGTAAATGTTTCAAAAATTCCAATTTCTGGTTTTACTGTTAATGAAGAACTTTTAGATGACAACACAAGTTTAAACTTTGAGATTAACAAGGCTAAAATTGTAACAGCAAATGGAAACAATTCGGCAAATATAAATTTAGGAATAAATATTGAGGCAAGTGGATATTCTGATGGCGCAGTTCAAAAAGAAATTCAAAATATGTATTTGTCAATTCAGGTTTTAGATAATGAAAATTGGATTGATGCAACAAAATCTCTATTTGAAATTTCTAACAGTGGAGTTTTAACATCTGATGGCTTTGATTATTATAAAATAAACTTCAATTCGAAAAAACCAAACGAATCATATTGGAACATTGTTCCGCTTTTTGAAAATGAAAATGTTAGTGGGAAATTGCAAATGGTTGTTTGTTATTTCTATGATGAAAGTAAATTTGGCCCATATGCAATCAATTGCGAAACAAGCGAAGTTATTGAAACAATCACAAATTGGGGAGAAACAAATTTAAAATTTTCAAATGAGCTTTCACAGGGAGAAACAAACGAGAAGATTTTCTTTGTTGAAAATGGAGTTGCCTCTTTTGTTACATTTGACATTTCAAAACTTGTTGAAATTTCAAATTTAAGTTCAAATCCAACATATACACTTATAAAGCACTTTGTTTATTCA
>CAMEKL010000019.1 GCA_945921365.1 uncultured Bacillota bacterium | reverse complement strand
CAGAGAAAAATGCAAAAAAATTAAATAATTTTATTTTTTCAGATTATTCAGTTTTGATTTTAACTGCCAACTGTTTAAATTTAAACATAAATAAAGAAAATTTAAAAACTTTAAAAATCGAAAAAAATCAAGAATATAACAGAGATGAATTTATAAGAAATCTTGTAGATTTTGGCTACTGCAGAGTGTTTGAAAATCCAGATAATTTAGAATTTTTTGTTAAAGGCGATGTTTTAACTGTTCAAATTGGTGATAAAGCTGTTAGAGTTGATTTTTTTGGGGATTTTATTGAACAAATTTTAGTTGATAATTTAAAAGTTGATGATTTCGTCTTTAACAATTTTTCAATTTTCAGTGAGGAAAGTTTAAGCAATTTGCTTGTTTATCTTAATGAATTAGGTGGTAGCACTCTTTTTGTTTATAACCCAAAACAACTTAGTGATGAAATTTTTTATTATGATGTTGAAGAAGAGAATAATAAAATTAAAAGACAAAAAACTTTTTCAAAAGAAAATTTTTTAGAAAAAATTAAAGAAAATTCGCAAAAAATTGTGTTTTTTAATGAAATTTCCTTTGATTTTGCAAAAAATACTTTGCAAAATCAAAATGTTGGGTCAAGGAAATATCTTTACGCTTACAACAGTTTGCTTAGTGATTTAACCTACTATATGAAGAGTAATTTTTTTGTTGTTTTGTTTTGCGGAAGTGAAAGTAGCAAAAAATCTCTTGGAGAATTTCTTTCAAAAAAGATTTACTGTTATGATTTTGAAAAAGACACAAAGCAAGCAGGAGTTTTTTTAAGTGAAAAATACATTCCAAATTCTTTCAGCTTTTTAGAAGATAAAGTTGTTGTGATTGGAACGCAAGATCTTGTTAGAGGAAACGTTAAACAAAAAATTGTTACAAAGAAAAATATTTATCTTCCAAAAATAGGCGACTATGTTGTTCATGAACTTCATGGCATTGGCAAGTGTGTTCAAATTGAAAGGCTTAAAATTTTAAATCATGAAAAAGACTATGTTGTTGTGGAATATAAAAATGGAGATAGACTTTATGTTCCAAGTGAGCAACTTAATCTTCTTTCTGCATATATTGGCGGGGAAGAACAGCCAAAACTTAATCTTATTGGTGGCGTTGAGTTTGGAAGGCAAAAGGAAAAGGTTAAAAACAGCATAAAAAAACTTACTTTCGACCTTTTAAAAATTTATAGTGAAAGAGAAAAGAAAAAGGGCTTTGTTTACAAAGAAAACGATTATCTTTACAAAGAGTTCGTTAATGCTTTTCCATATGAAGAAACAGAAGACCAAATTAGAGCGGAAAAAGAAATCACAAGAGATATGGAATCTAATAAAATTTTAGATAGACTTGTATGTGGCGATGTTGGCTATGGCAAAACAGAAGTTGCACTTAGAGCAGCATATAAGGCAATTCTTTCTGGAAAACAGGTTGCTTTTTTATGTCCAACAACTGTTCTCTCTGAACAACACTACAACACTTGCAAAGAAAGGTTTAAGAACTTTATGGTTAGAATTGAAGTTCTGAACAGATTTAAGTCTCCAGCAGAAGTTAAAGAGATTTTAGAAAAACTTAAAAATGGTGAAATAGACCTTTTGTGTGGAACGCACAAAATTCTTGGTAAAAATGTTGAGTTTAAGAATCTTTCGCTTTTAATTTTAGACGAAGAACATAAATTTGGAGTTGAACAAAAAGAAAAAATTAAAAATTTAAAGAAGGATATAGACATAATTTCTCTTTCTGCAACTCCAATTCCAAGAACTCTTCAAATGAGTTTATCTGGGATTAGAGATATCAGCTTGATTGAAACTCCACCAAAAAATAGACTTCCTGTTCAAACATACGTTACGGAGTATAGCGAAAAAATCTTGGTTGATGCCTGCGAGAAAGAGCTTAATAGAAATGGTCAAGTTTTTATCATTTATAACGAGATTAAAACAATTGACGAGTTTGCAGGAAGAGTTAGAGAACTTCTTCCAAATGCGAAAATTGCTGTTGCACACGCGCAAATGAATGAAAAAATTCTTAAACAAACCGTTGATAAGCTGTATAAAAGAGAGTTTGATATTATCATTTCAACAACGCTTATTGAAAATGGAATTGACAATCCTTTTGCAAACACGCTAATTGTTGTTGATGCGGACAAACTTGGGCTTTCTGAGCTTTATCAACTTAGAGGAAGAGTTGGAAGAAGCGATAGGCTTGCGTTTGCATATTTCACATACAGACCTCAAAAAGTTCTAACAGAAACTGCATACAAAAGGCTTGAAGCATTAAGTGAATTTACAGAGCTTGGAAGTGGCTTTAAAATTGCAATGAGGGATTTGGAAATTAGAGGTGCGGGTGATCTTCTTGGCAGAGAACAACATGGCCATCTTTCTAAACTTGGATTTGATTTATATAACAAACTCATTCAAGAGAGCATTGAGGAAATTAGAGGCAATAAGAAAGAAGAGTTTTTTGAAATTAAAATTGAAGCGGATTTTGATGCTTATATCAGCAATGAATATATTTCAAATGAAGGGGATAGAATTGAATATTATTCTAAAATCAGTGAGCTTGCAAACATTGAAGAGTTTGAAAATCTTTGCATTGAAATGGAAACAAATTTTGGCGAAATTCCATTCCCAACAAAAAATTTAATGAAGGTTGGACTTCTTAAAAATTTGGCACAGAAGAATTATGTTAAGAAAATTGTTTTAAATTCGCTTTCAAAAAAGTTTGTTTTATATAAATTAGAAAAGATTGTAACGGACAAAATTGCGAGTTCACTTAAAACATTTGATTATGCGTCATTAAAAGTTTCCACTGCAATTGAAATTGTTTTTGAAAACAATTTGTCAGTTCTTGATAATTTACAACTTATGATTGAATTTTTAAGTTAAAAAAATAAAATAGTTTAAATTTATTTGTCATATAATATTTTTGTGTTAAATTATAGTGGTATGAAAAAAATTGCATGTTTTTGTCTTGTTATTTTGTGTATGTTTGTTTTCTGCGGGTGTGCAACAACTGAAATGGTTGTTAAAGAGAACGCAGATGGCTCTATTGAACTTTACACATTTGTTGATATGTCACTTACAAAACTTCAAGAAGAAAATATTATAACAGCAGAAGATGTCATTAAACTTAAGTCTGCAGTTGAAACAAATGCAAGTGAAGTACTTGCAAGAGTTAAGGCAGAGTTTAGGTATAACATTTCCGATGCATATAAGAAAAATAAAATTTCCAGTGATGAGAAGAACACATTATTTTCTAGTCTTGAAATTTACACTGGGTGGGACAATAATGTCTATGCTGTTAAACTTATTTTTAAAAGCAAAAAAGCGTATGATGTTTACACAAAATTTGGAGAAAATGTTTCTGTTAAATATGAGGTAGAAGAAAGATTTTGGGTTACAAAATATAGTCAAAAGTTTCAAAATCCACTTGGAAGAAAAAGAGAAATCTTTTTGGGCGGAAGTGCGTTTGAATATTTTGTAATTAAATCTAACTCTTATATGAAAGAAAATTTCACTGCTGAACAAATTTCACAATTCCCAGAATTTAAGATGTATTATACCTATATGTCAAACAACAAAAGGCTTCATTCAGATGCCGAAGTTGTTGATAAATCATTGGAAGGAACAGTTCACACATGGGAAATAAATAAAAATAATTATCAAAAAGAAATTGAGTTTTATTCTCTTTCAGCAAATAAAGTTGTTTGGTATTTGCTTGCTCTTGATTTTGTTTTCTTTGTTCTTTCAATTTATTTGGCGTCAATCTATTTTTTGAATAAAAAATAAATGTTTTTGACAAAACTTTTTTATGTGATATAATAACATCATGTTAGAAGATAAAAACCAAAGATATGTTTTAAAAAAGACCATTAAAAGAAGGTTGATAACGCTATGCTTAACAATTCCTTTTGGTCTTGGATTTGCTGTTTTATTTTATATTTTAAAATTAAGCAATATACTTCAACTTTTTTTAACGATCATCTGTTGGGGTGCTGTTTATTTGATTTTTGAAATTCTATACTTTTTATTTAAGAAATATCATAAACCAAAGAAGGAAAAACCTGATCCTTTTGCGGATTAGTTGAGGTGAATTATGGCTGATGTAACAAAGGAAAATTTTAAAATGATGCCACACAATGTGGAAGCAGAGCAATCTGTTTTGGGGGCAATTTTAATTGATTCAGAAGCTCCTCTTAAAGTTGTGTATAAACTTAAAGAGGAGGATTTTTATGCAAGAAATCATCAAATGATTTTTGCTTGCATGCTTGAATTATATAGATCCAACAGGCCAATAGATTTTGTCACGCTTACAGACCAACTTGAAAAAGATGGAAAGCTTGAAGATGTTGGAGGAATTGAATATATCACAGCACTAACAAACACACTTCCATCTGCGGTTAATCTCGGACATTATGTTGAAATTATAAAAAGAGACAGTTTGTTTAGAAAACTTATTTTGTGCGGACAAAAAATTTCAGAAAAGGGATATACGGCAACCGATAAAGAAGAACTTTTAAAGTTTGCAGAAAAACAAGTTTTTGATATTTCCGAACAAGAGGATATATCAAACTTAGAACATATTGATGGTGCGGTTAAAGCCGTTATTGATAAATTTGACACAATTTCCAAAGACCCAACTTGCTTAAGAGGTCTGCCAACTGGATTTGTTGATTTGGATGCAGTTACAAATGGGCTTCAAAAATCTGACCTTATTTTAATTGCCGGTCGTCCAGGTTCTGGTAAAACTTCTTTTGCAATGAATATTGCAACAAATGTTGCAGTTAATGGCAAGAAAAATGTTGCTATTTTCTCTCTTGAAATGCCAAACACGCAAATTGCACAAAGGTCAATTTGTTCTCTTTCTGGAGTTAGCATGGAAAAAGCGCTTAAAGGTAAACTTTCTGTTGACGAGTGGAAAGCGATGCTTGGCGCAAGTAAGAAGCTTTCAGAATCCAATATCTTTATTGACGATTCCAGTTTAACAACTCCAATAGATATTCTTTCAAAGTGCAGAAGACTTAAAAGAGAAAAGGGGTTAGACCTTGTTGTTATTGACTATCTTCAACTTATGACAACAGGCAGTGGAAAGAAAATTGAAAGCAGACAACTTGAAATTAGTGATATGACAAGAACTTTAAAAATTGCTGCAAGAGAGCTTGATGTTCCAATCATTCTTCTATCACAACTTTCTCGTGCTGTTGATTCAAGAAAGGATCACAAACCAATTCTTTCCGACCTTCGTGAAAGTGGTGCAATTGAGCAAGATGCAGATATTGTTATGTTTGTTTACAGACCTGATTTGTATAACGATATTGTAAGCGAAGATGAGCCTGGCGTTTGTGAAATTCTGATTGCAAAGCACAGAAATGGTAAACTTGAGGATATAAAAGTTAGGTGGATTGGTGAAACAACAACTTTTACAAACCTTAGTTTTAAACCACAAAAGCGTTTTGAAAAGAAAGAAGAAGCTGTTGATGAAGCAGAAACTGTTGTTGCTCCACAATTTGATGAAAATTTTTATGATGGAGTGTATGACGAAATACCGCCAGAAGAAGATGTTCCGCCATTTGACGTAAGCGACGTAGATGATATATTTAATTAAAATCAAAATGATATTAAAAACCGGCAAAAATGTCGGTTTTTTTTAGTTTTTTTCTATTTTTGTAAAAAAGTATTTGGAAAACTCTTGACTTTTGTAAAAAAATGGTAAAATTGTGGCAGTAACCGTTGACTGGCAGGATTTATGAACTTTATAATGAAGTTGTTTTTAATTTTTTGCTTATTTTGGGAGGAACTATGAATTTGAATGTTTGGGTAAGAACGATTCTAACTGTTCAAAAGTATTTGGAGAGAGTTTGTTTTTCTATTGATGCTTGTATTGAGAAAAAAATTAACGCATCGTGCTATGTTACATCAAAAAACTTTGCTGAAAATAGTGCTGAGTTTTTATCAAATTGGATAATTGGCATGACAAACAAAAAAGTGAATTTAATAAATTTAAATGTTATTTGTATGGATGCTCTTAGAGGCATAGATAGGAATCTGGCAAAAATTCTTGCCTTGAAGCACTTTGAAGGAATGCAAGCAAGAGATATTATTGACATAATGGGACTTAGTGAAAGAACATATTTTAGAAGGCTAAATAATGCATACATTGAGTTTGAAAAATTTTTAGCAAAACATGGTTACACGCCCGCTTTTTTTGAAAAAATGCTTGAAAAAGAAGGTTGGATAACAGAGATTTATTATGAAAATGAAAAAGCAATAAAAGAGAATAGAAAAAACGAATTTTTAGAGCTAAGCAATTTGTTTATTGAACGTGTTTGCAGAGCATATAAATAAAACTATTCTTCATATTCGTAGTAGTCTTGCTTTCTATTTTTCCTTCCTTTTTTTGAAGTTTCTTTATATGACCTTGCAGTGATTCTTGTTGGACGGAAAATCAGATAAATCAGAAATATACATGGAATGCAAATTGCAACAATAATTAAAATTTGGCTTGTTGATGGAAGGGAAGAAATTGAGTTTTCTTCTGCTTTTATTTCTCCACTTGTTGATTGTGTTTGAAAATTTGGCTCGCTAACATACTCTAGAACTTCTGTGTTTGGAGGAATGCTTGTTAAAAGGTCGCAAAAAACGGAGTAAACATATCCATTTTGTTCACTTCCGCCTTTTGTGTATTTGCAAAAATACCAATCTGTTCCCTTATATATAATTGCTTCTTCTCCGCTGATGCTTCCATAATATTGCAAATTTGTTTCAAGAAAGTTGATGGTTGAAAGGGTGTTTAGTCCGTCAGATTGTGACGGCGTTGACCTTAATTCAATTCCAGAAGGCAAGAAAACTCGAAAACTAATTTTTGATGCAAATGGATTTATTGGAACTCCACTTACGCATTGCACATCAGAGATTTTTACGTATCCATAAATATCCATATACCTGGCACTGAAAAAGTTTTCATTTTCATAGGATAACAGTTCAACAAAATATGTTTCTGGAATGTAAAAGTAATAGTTTGAATAATCTTCAACTTCTGTTGCAGTTCTATAAAGCTTTACATTTGCAGACTTAACTCTTGCATATTCTGGTGAGCCAGCAACATAACTTTGATCTGCATAAACGCTTGGTATGTTATTTAAGCAAAAACAAGAAAGTAAGCAAAAACAAATAATTAAAACAAACTTTTTGGTTTTCATATAAAAATTATAAACAATCGTATTTTTAATCGAAAAAAGAATATGTAGAATTAACTAGATTATGAGGAAACTATGACAAAAAATAGCCTACTAAAAAAACTTGAAGAAATTGAAAAAGAACTTAAATTCAGAGAAAAACACTTTAACCTTGAAAGATACAATCAAGGCAGTAAAGTGCATAAAAAACAAATTGAATTTCATAAATGCGAGAAGAGAAACAGATGGGTTTTTGGTGGAAACAGAAGCGGTAAAACGGAGTGTGGAGCAGTTGAATCTGTTTGGCTTCTTCGTGGGATTCACCCATATAAAGAAAACAAAAACTATGTTTCTGGCTGGGTTGTTTCGCTTTCGAAACAAGTTCAGCGTGACGTTGCTCAAAATAAAATTCTTCACTATTTAAAAC
>CAMEKL010000018.1 GCA_945921365.1 uncultured Bacillota bacterium | reverse complement strand
TTTATCTTTTGCAAGACGAGATCCCGCACGGCGTTGCAATTGATATAACACTATTTGATGAAGAAATTGGTGAAATTCATGCAGATATAATTTGCGAAAAAGCAACGCATAAAGGAATAATTATCGGGAAAGGTGGCCTTATGCTCAAAGAAATTGGCACAAGGGCAAGAAAGGACATTGAAAAACTTTTAGGCAGAAAAGTTAACTTAAAGCTTTTTGTTAAAGTTGAGGAAAATTGGCGCAACAAAAATTTATTTAATTAAATATTTACAAATAGATTTTTAGCTGTTAAAATTTTGCTAGTTAAAGGAGATAAAATGAAGGGTAAAGAAAATTTTGATTGTAAAACTTTTGAAAATACGATTCTATATTTAGATTTAAAAACTGCAGAAATTGAAGAAGATAATAAAAAAGTTATGGATATTGAAAAGAGAGAGCTTTGTGAAATTTCTCAAATTCTTGAAAAAAATAAGAGAAACGCAAACCGGGTTGTTGAATTTCAAGAACACTTTGTTCCATTTATTGAAAGTGTAGAAAAAGCTTTTGACGAACTGAAATCTTTAAGAGATGAAGATTTTGAGTTTATAAATCAAAGACAGCAAGATTTTTTTAAATTTATTGAAAGAAATATCAACAGCAAAATTGACAGCAAAATGCTGGAAGGCAGAAATTTATAATAAATATTTAAAATAATTGCAAAAAATTTGTAATTATGATAAGATGCTTAAGGTAGATTAGGCATCTTTTTTTGATGCAAAAAGAGGGAATATGAAAAGAGAGAATAGCATGCCATCTTTTCCAGAGATGGAGGAAGAAACACTAAAATTTTGGAATAAAAAAAATATTTTTGAAAAATTAAAAGAAAAGAATAAAAAAACAGGCAAACACTTTGCCTTTCTGGATGGGCCAATACCAGCTAACTATCCAGGGAATAGGTCTCTTAAAGACATTATGCTTCGCTATAACGCACTTAATGGCTGTGATATTCACTATCAAAATGGTTTTGACTCTCATGGGCTTCCTGTTGAACTTTCTGTTGAAAAACAACTTGGGCTTAACAGTAAAAAAGAAATTGAAAGCTATGGAATAGCAAATTTCATTGAAAAATGCATGGAGAGGGTAAAAGTTTACTCTGCAAAGCAAGCAGAGCAATCTAAAAGGCTTGGTCAGTGGATGGACTGGGACAATTCTTACTATACAAACAGCGACGAGAACATAACATCAATTTGGTATTTCTTGAAAGTTTGCCACGAAAAAGGTTGGATAAAAGAAGCATACAGACCAACACCTTGGTGCACAAGATGCGGAACAGCGCTTTCAGAACATGAAATGTCTGACGCCGATGCATATAAAGATGTTGAGCATACAGCAGTGTTTTTCAAACTTCCAATTTTAAATAAAAATTGGAAAATTGTTGTTTGGACAACAACTCCTTGGACACTTTCTTCAAACGTTGCTGTTGCTGTTAATCCAGAGCTTAAATATAGCATTTGCAAAGTTAAGAGTGACAGTGATTTAATTGTTGTTGGAAGTGACAGCATAAAAGTTTTAAAAGATGATTTAATTTCTGTTGAAAATGAAGTTTCAGGCAGTGAACTTGTTGGTCTTAGTTATGAAACATGTTTTCCAGAGCTTGAAGAGCAAAACTTTGAGCATAAAATTGTTGCATGGGACGCAGTTGATAGCACAGAGGGCTCTTGCGCTGTTCACATTGCCCCAGGTTGCGGAGCAGAAGACTTTGACCTTGGCAAAAGTTTAGGTCTTAAAAACATTATCCCAATTGATGAAAGTGGTGTTTTCTACGATAACTTCGGTTTTCTTGCTGGAAAGAGTGCAAATGAAGTTGTAGACATTGTTTTTGATGAACTTAAAAAGAGAAATAAACTTTATTACACACATAAATACAAACATAGATACCCACATTGTTGGAGATGTAAAAATCCAGTTCTATTCAGACTTGTTAAAAACTGGGTTATAAGCATGGACGAAATTAGACCTGAACTTATAAAATCACTTGATGAATTTGAACCATCAATTATGAAAAAGAGAATGCTTGATTGGCTTATAAATATGGGCGACTGGAGCATTTCAAGAAAGAGATATTATGGAATTCCTCTTCCATTCTATAAATGCCCAAAATGTGGAAAACTCACAGTTGTTGGAAGTTTAGAAGAACTTAAAGAGCTTTCAAATAGTGAGGAAGTTGAAAAACTTCCACATCTTCATAGGCCATTTATAGATAATATAAAAATTAAATGTCCAGATTGCGGGCACGAAGTTGAAAGAATTCCAGAAGTTGGAGATTGCTGGCTTGATGCTGGAATAACGCCATTCTCAACAAAGAAATATTTCACAGATAGAGAATTCTTTAATAAAAACTTTCCAATTGATTGCGTGATTGAAGGAAAAGAACAAGTTAGACTTTGGTTTTATTCTCTTCTTGTTATGAGTGTTGCACTAACTGGGAAAGCACCATATAAAAAGATTGTTTGCACAGCAATGCTCCTCGCACAAGATGGAAAAAAATTAAGTAAATCAAGTCCAAACAATATTCCTGTTGAAGAGGCATTCAGTAAAATTGGGGCGGACGTTGTTAGGTATTTGTTTGCAAGCAACAACATGATGAGTGATGTTCGTTTCGGATTTGAAAGCACAGATGAAATTAAGAGAAAGCTCCTTGCTTTCTGGAACGCTTATGTTTTCTTTAACACATATGCGGTGATAGATAACCCTAAACTTGAGGGATTTGATGTTGATAAAGCAAACTTAACAATAACAGACAAGTGGCTTATTGAGCTTACAAATAATTTCATTAAAAATTCTAATGAAAATTATAAAAATCAACATTTTTATCAAGTTGTTAAAGATTTTGAAGATTATGTTGACGATTTATCTAACTGGTATATCAGAATCAACAGAAGAAGATTTTGGAAATCTGAAAATAAAGATGACCAGTTAACAGCATATTATTGTTTATACACAGCCCTTAAAAGTTCAATTCAAGTTATGAGCCCAATTTTGCCTTTCTTAACAGAATATATCTGGCAAAATATGGTTAGAGAGCTTGAACCAAGCGAAGAAGAAAGCATTTTCCTTTCTGGCTTCGCAAAAGAAATAAATGTTATAAGTGAAGATTTAATTTGGCAAACAAATGAAGCAAGAGAAATCATCACACTTGCTCAGCGTTTAAGAAATGAGCATCAAATCAAAATTAAACAACCACTTAGAAAAATGTTCTTAAATATTCCAGAAGAACTAAAAAAGGCAATTTACAGTTTTGAAGATATCATAAAAGATGAAATCAACGTTAAAGAAATTGTTTTCGAAGATGACAACAGCAGATTTAATGACGAGTTTTTAACTTTAAACTTCGCAGTTGCTGGAAGGCTTTTAAAAGGCGATGTTCAAAAAGCAAAAGAATATCTTCAAAGCGCAAGTGCTGATGTTATGGCACAACTCGTTAGTGAGTTCAAAGCAGGCAAAGTTACTCTTGCTTCTTTTGGAGAGTTTGAAGCAAACGCATTTAACCTTGTTTTGAAACCAAAAGAAGAGTTTATTATTTCTTCTGAAAACAACAAGACAATTGTTCTTGATATTAAACTAGATAGAGAACTTATTAAAGAAGGAATTTTAAGAGAGCTTATAAGGCAAATTCAAGTTATGAGAAAAGATGCTGACTTTAAAGTTGAACAAAGAATTGCTCTTGGCTTATCAACAGAGGGTGAAATTTTGAGTGAAGCAATAAGAGAGAATGAAAATAAAATTAAGGCAGAAACTCTTGCACTTGAACTTACAAATAGAATTGAAAATGCCGATATAGCACAAACTGCTGAAATTGGCGAAGATAAGGTTGAAATATCATTAAAAGGTTTTTAAATGAAATTTAACACAGAGTGGAAAGATTATAAAATTCTAGCAACTGGCAATGGTGAAAAGCTTGAAGATTGGGCGGGAGTTAAACTTCTTCGCCCTGATCCTCAAATCAGATGGCCAACAAGCAGAAATCTTTCATAATCAAGCCAATGGGCTTTAAACACACTGGACTTTTTCCAGAACAGGCAGTGAACTGGGCACAGATGATAGATTTAATTTCCAGTGCAAAAAAGGAAATCAAAGTTTTAAACTTGTTTGCCTACACAGGTGGTGCAACAGTTGCTTGCGCAAGTGCTGGAGCAAGTGTTGTGCATATCGATTCAAGCAAGGGAATGGTTGAAAGGGCAAAAGAAAATTTAAAAATTTCAAATTTGGCAGACAGGCCGGTTAGATTTATTGTTGAGGATTGCAAAAAGTTTGTTGAACGAGAAATTAGGCGTGGAAACAAATATGATGGAATCATTATGGATCCACCATCGTATGGCCGTGGACCAAGTGGCGAGATTTGGAAGATTGAAGAAAACATCTATGATTTCGTTAATCTTTGCTTTAAGGTGCTTAAGGATAATCCACTTTTTATGCTGATAAATTCTTACACAACTGGACTTCAACCAACAGTTATGGAAAATATAATTAAAAAAGCAGAAAAAGAAAACAATATACATTTTAAAAATATTGAATCATATGAAG
This sequence comes from uncultured Bacillota bacterium, assembly GCA_945921365.1. GTDB lineage: Bacteria > Bacillota > Clostridia > Christensenellales > UBA1242 > UMGS687. The sequence continues at coordinate 3,059 of CAMEKL010000018.1, read as the reverse complement.
TTGGCTTGCCAACGGAAGAAGAAATAATCTTGCCATGCGGAGCAAGTTGCCTTGCTTCAAATTAGAGGAAAAAATGAAGAAAATTATTTTAGCATCAAATAATAAACATAAAATTGAAGAGATAAAAGCTGTTTTAAATTGCTTTGAGATTTTATCTTTAAAAGACATTGGCTTTTGTGACGATATCGTTGAAGATGCAAACACTTTTGAAGGAAACGCACTAATTAAAGCAAAAACAATTTTGAACTTTGCAAGAAATTTGGAGTTTGACTACATATTATCTGATGACAGTGGACTGTATGTTAATGCTCTAGGTGGCGAACCAGGTGTTCATAGTGCAAGATATGCAGGAGAGCATGGGAATGACGATGCAAACAGAAATAAGCTTCTTGAAAATTTGAAAAATAAAAATGATAGATCGGCATACTTTTGTTGTTGTCTTTGTTTGATGAATAAAGATGGAAATCATGAATTCTTTATTGGCAAAACAGATGGTGAAATTTTAAAAGAAAACGCTGGTGATACAAGCTTTTGTTATGACTGTCTGTTTTTTTCAAAAGACCTTAAAAAGTCATTTGGCGAGTGCTCTTTAGAAGAAAAAAACAGCGTTTCTCATAGGGCCAGAGCATTAGAAAAACTAAAAGAAAAAATTTGTTAAAAAAAAGAATTATTTATTTAATTCTTTTTTTATTATTTTATTAAATATATGGAAAATTCATTTTTAATTATTTTTTATAGAATTTTAAATATTTTTCCAGGATTTATTGTTGCAACATCAATTTTGATGTTAACGCCTTCAATAATTCCAAAATCTTTTAAATAGTTTGTAACATCACAATATGCAACTTCTGGGCTATTGTTCTCTCTGCTTAGATGAGAAAGAACAATTTGTTTAACGCCAGTTTTAACAAGATATTTAATTGCTGCGGCGCACGCATCATTTGAAAGATGTCCAAAATTTGAAAGTATTCTTCTTTTTAAAAGAGGAGAATAATTTGGATTTTCTTTAAGCATTTTTATATTATGATTGCTTTCAAGATAAACAAGTTGGCTTGCAGAAATGATTTCCAAAATTTGATTGTCAAGTTTTCCGCAATCTGTTAATATGCTGATTTTTTTATTTTCACTCTCAAAAGCATATCCAATGCAACAAGCGGAATCGTGTGGGAGTTTGAATGATGTTATTTTTAAGTCTTTAAATGTAAATGGCCTTGACGTAAAACTCCACTTTTGTTCTTTTGAAACTCGTGTTAATTTGGCATCAATTGCAGGCCAGCCATCAATGTGAGCAAAAATTTTTGTGCCAAACTTGCTTGCAAAAACATCTAAACCTTTTATATGGTCATTATGCTCATGAGTTATGAAAATTGCATCAATGTCTTTTCCAGTTAAGTTTAAAAGGCTGAGACGTTTTTCAACTTCTTTGCAGGAAAGACCAATGTCAACTAGAATTTTGGCATTATCGCTTTCTATGTATGTTAGATTTCCATCACTTCCAGATGACAAATTAACTGCTCTCACAGGAGTATTATATCAAAAATATATTTATTTTTCAACATTAAATTTGTTTTTATCATTTTATTTTTTTGACATTTAACTATAAAAGTATTATATTTTTTTTGAGGTTTTTATGAATTATGTGTCATCTGTTAATCCCGGTTTTAATATTGGAAGTTTACATATTGCGTGGTATGGCGTTTTAATTGCAACTGGCATGCTTGTTGCAATTTTGTTTTGCTGGTTTTTTGCAAAATATAGAGGTGTGAAGTCAGACAGTTTTGTTGGTGTTGCACTTTGGGTGATTCCGCTTTCAATTATAGGAGCTAGGCTATATTATATTGCTTTTTCTGGCAGAAGTTGGACGTTTGTTGAGGCCCTTCAAATTTGGCATGGTGGAATGGCAATATATGGGGGAGTGATTGGTGGAGCAATTGGGCTTTTAATTTATACGCTGATTCATAAAAAAAACTTCTTTGATTATGGAGATATAATTGTTCCAGGGCTAATAATTGCTCAAAGCATTGGAAGATGGGGGAATTTTATTAACCAAGAAGCATTTGGCTGGCCAGTAACTAATTCAGCATATCAAACATTTCCTTTTGCGGTTTACATTGAGCACTGCGTTCAAGATGGTTGCACTTGTGGTGGAAGTGGCTGGCATATGGCAACTTTTTTCTATGAAAGCTATTTGAATTTAATTGGCTTTGCAATTCTAACAATTCTTCTTGTTTACACAAAAAAGAGTGGAACGGTTGTTGCAGGATACTTTATTTGGTATGGAATTGTTAGAGCTATTGTTGAAACGTTTAGAACTGATGCACTTTTTATTGGAAATTCAAGTTTGAGAGTTTCGCAGCTTCTAAGTATAATTCTTGTTTTTGTTGGGCTTTGTATGTTGTTTTATATTTACATACTTCCAATAATTAAAACTAAAATAAACAAAAAAGCAAATAACAGTTGACATTTTAATAAAAAAAATATATTCTAATTATGCTTTTTAATTAAAGCATAATATAGGTGGGTAGCGCAATTGGTAGAGTCACGGTCTCCAAAACCGTTTGTTGCAGGTTCGAGTCCTGTCCCGCCTGCCAAACTAACAAGCACAGATGTTCTAATTCTGTGCTTGTTTAATTTTAGCAAAGTTGAGTAATTATTAAAACGTTTTGAATTATCAAAACGTTTTTAGTTTTCTAATCCCACCAGTCGATTGAAGCTTTTATTGTTCAACTAATTTTAGTATTTATTTTTTTAGTGATTTATATATTAATTATATAAGTTAAAATTTTTTAAAAAAAATAAAACTATGTTTTCATAGTTTTATTTTTTGGTGCTAGCTAGTCTGTAAGCCGAGTTCTGTATTTGACGGTCATCTATCTAGACACATTGTTTCCAATGTGTTCGAGCGGTGTTGTTAAACGGCTGGCGAACAACCACTTGCCGTTTTTAACCTTACTCCAGGCGGGGTTTACATGTGCCCCATTTGTTACCAAACAGGCGGTGAGCTCTTACCTCCCCTTTCCATCCTTACCAAGCGAGTTGGCGGTTTATTTCTGTTGCAC
>CAMEKL010000017.1 GCA_945921365.1 uncultured Bacillota bacterium | reverse complement strand
TGATTCCTTTTTGCATTATACAGCTAGAAAAAACGTCTTTTGGCTGATTTTTTCTCATTTCTAAAATTGCTTTAGATGCATTTTCAAAGTAGTTGGGTGCTTTTGAATATTTTATTGCAAGGCTGTCATCATAATATTTCAAATCAACAAGGAAAATGTCAACATAGTCTTTTAAAAATTTGATTGTTTTGACGTTTTCATAGCCGTTTGAGTTCCAAACAATGGGAATTTTTGGCTTATAGATTTTCAGAGCCTCTATAATTTCCTTTGTAAACTGCGTTGGAGAAACAAGGTTGATGTTGTTAGCTCCAATGCTTTCAAAGAATTTGAAAATTTCAATTAGTTTTTCAATGGAAGCTTCTTCGCCTTTACCCTTCTGACTGATTTCATAGTTTTGGCAAAACACGCATTTAAGGTTGCAACCAGAAAAAAAGATTGCGCCACTTCCGTTTATGCCGCTAATACAAGGCTCTTCCCAAAAATGAAGCATATATTTTGCAATTTTAAGTTTATTGGAAGCGCAAAAGCCAAGCTGCTCTTTTCTGTTAACTCCACATTTTCTTGGGCAAATTTCACAATTCATGTTTGCATTTTAGCAAATTTTAAATATTTAGTAAAACTATTTGAGAAATAAAATAAATTTGATAAAATAAATTATGGAGGGAATATGATAAAATTTGGAACTAGTGGTTTTAGGGGGATTTTAGGAGACAATTTCACAAAAGAAAATGTGCAAAAAATTGCCTATGCAATTTCACAAACGCTTCTTGAAAGCGGGAAAAAAACTGCAAACATTTGCATTGGATTTGATAATAGATTTATGAGTAAATTATACGCAGAATGGATTTGTGAAGTTTTGGCAGAAATACATAATGTGAAATTTTTCGAAAACAGTGTTCCAACTCCTTTAATTGCATGGAATGCAAAAAATTGCGATTTGGGAATTATGCTCACAGCAAGCCACAATCCATATTACTATAATGGTGTTAAAATTTTTAAATCTGGTGGTCTTGAATGTGATGATGAACTTGCAAAGAGAATTGAAGAAATTGCAAATAATATAGAATATAGTAAAATCAAAATAACAAGCTTTAAAAATGTAGTTGAAAGTGGCAAGGTTGTTTTAACAAAAGAAATTGATAACTATTGTGAAAGCATTTTAAAAAACGTTGATATTGAATTTTTAAAAAATCACAAACAAAAGGTGCTTGTTAATGTTATGCACGGAAGTGGTTTGGAGTGCATTAAAAACATTTTAGATAAACTTGAATACAACTATGAAATCATGAATGCGAACCTAGACCCATATTTTGAAAACAAGCTTCCAGCGCCTTACGTTCAAAATTTAATTTCCATGTCAGAAAAAATTGTGAATGAAAAGTTTGATTTAGGCTTTGCATTTGATGGAGATGCAGATAGGTTCACTTTTGTTGGATCAAGTGGTGAAATTTTTGATTGCAATTATGTTTCTGCGGTCGTTTATTACTATTTAACTGAAATTAAAGGTCTGAAAGGCGATGTTGTTAAAAATAAGGCCCTCACAAATCTATTAAAATTGATTGCAGAAGAAAGTGGAAATAGTGTGTATGAAGTTAAAAATGGCTTTAAGCATGTTGGGAAAAAGTTAAGCACAACAAATTCGCTTTTTGGAACTGAAACTAATGGAATAGCATTTAAAAATCATGTTATGAGTAAAGATGGCCTAATGGCGTCGATGCTTGTTTTAGATGCAGTTACTCACATTGGAAAGTCTTTTGAAGAAATTTTAAGTGATATATACTCAAAATTTAACTATAAAAGTGTGATTAGGGAGTTTGCATATCCAGTAAGTGAACAGCAAAGGAGTGATATTATAAACAAGTTATCGAACAAAAAATATCCAAAATTTAAAGATTTTGAGATAGACTTTGTTGATGATGAAGAAGGTTATAAAATTGTGTATAAAAATGGCTATTGGGGAATGGTTAGATTCTCGGGGAATGAGCCTGTTGTTAGAATTTTTAGCGAGATGAAAGATTTAGACGAGTGTAATGAAATGATTGCATGCTATGAAGATTTCTTAGGTGTGAAAGAAAGGCAATAGTTTATAGTTTAAAGAAAATCACCAAACTTGGTGATTTTTCAATTAAATAATATTCGTAGATTAAAAAAAGAGAGCGTCTGCTCTCTTTTTTATTAGTTGTTTTGTTCTCTTACAGTTTGTTTTTTGCTGTTGTTTTTAATTTGAGTTTTAACAATATCCCTAACAATTTTTCCCGTTGATTTTTTCTGGTCAGTTTCATTATACATTTCATTAAGAGTTGCATTAAGATTTTTCTTAATTGACTTTCCAAAATCTTCTTCGCGTTGTTCTTTAATTCTTTCAACAACATTGTTTATGATTTTTGCTTTCTCACTGGAACAAACAAATGTTCTCTGCCTTTTTTCTTTAAAATGCATTGAAGTGTTACAGCTGGAGTTACAGTTTCAATGTTTTCTTTTTTTCTTTGTTGTGGACTTAAAATTTGCTCATCAAGAAGGCCAGGAATTAGCTGTTTTGCACGAGTGATTTTTGCTTGAAGTGCAGGACCAGCAAGTGCGTGAAAAACTTTTTGTTTTGCTTCTTTATTTTTAGGCATATCTTCTGCTTTAATAATTTCAACCACTGGTTCTTTTTTTACTTCTTCAACCACTAGTTCTTTTTTAAATTCAACGCCATAAGTTTTTTCCAGATTTCCAGCACCAAAAATTGCTTCAACAACATTTGTTGGGTCTTTTTTATATTTAAAGCCCATGTTTTCCATATTCTCTCTAATTCTTTCTATTGAGAAATCAAGTTTATTTGTTAAATTCTCTGTGCATGCTTCTGTTAGAGAAGCAACAAATTTTATAATTTCACTTCCTGAACTTGATGCCAATCCTAAATCGTTTGAAAGTTGAAGTTTAAGTGCCTCATCAATTCTATAAGCTATTTCATTGTCTCCGAGGTCAATTGATCTAACAATTGCAAGAGTTAGAAGGTCATTTGTAAGTTCCTTTGCAAGCTCAATTTCTTTTTTATTTAGTTTAGATTCTTTTTCACTTAGTGCGTTTGGTTTTTTTGCAACAAACTCGGATAAAAGTTCATTTGCCGTGAGATTTGCCATCAAAACAATTTTATCAAATTCATTGAGTTTAAAAGTTGAAAGAAAATCCAGTTTGTTATAAATTTCATACGTCGATTTTGTTTCACGATAATATTTTTTGTTTGTTGAAAGAGATTTAAATTCAACTGGTTTTTTAAGTTTTGAGTTAAAAATTTTAACAAGTTTTTCAAATCTTGGGCATTTAACTTCGCCTTGATATATATTGCTTTTTGTGTAGTTATTAACAAGTGGAACTTGAATTATTGAAGAATCTGAAGGTAAAGCAACAAGGGCATAGGAATTATATTTATTTTCAGAGTAGAAATCAACATCAGATGCGACACCTCTAACTCTTGTTAAATGCTTATTTTTCCAAACATCAACAGGAAAAAGTTCGCCTGCAAGATTTGGGTCTGCAAGCGCTTGCAAAATTCCAATCATTTGATTGCAATTAAATTTTTTTGTCATAAACAAAGCAGCAGAATCAAAGCCTGTTCTTTCTGCAATTAGCAATGCTTCTTTTGTTCCGTTTGAAAATGTTGACCAGTTTTTTAATTCTTCACATTTTTCAACCATAATCCCCCCTATTTAATCTTGCATATTCTAGCATAAAAATATTTAAAAATCAATATCTAATTGGCAAATATTTTATTTTTTTCATAAATAATCATATGTTAGAAAATATGCCACCAGAAAAATTGGCACTTTTTGCAACGCAGATAGCGATTGATATTTCTAAAAACAAGAGCATAGACGAGCTTTGCCTTTTAAGAACAGTTATAGGTCAAATTTCGTGTGTGATTTCAACTATAATCAGTCAAAAGATAGATTTTGATAAGAAAAGTAAGTAAAAAAAACTTGCAAATAGTTTTAAAAATGCTTGTAAAATGGCACTTTGTGTTGTATTATCTTGCTTAGGAGATAATATGGAAAATTTTACAAGGCCTAGACCAGTTTTCCCTAAAAGGGCAGTTGTCACATCAGGCATGCCATATGGCAATAAGCTTCTTCACTATGGTCATGTTGGAATGGCTCTAAGGGCAGACATTTTTGCAAGATTTATGAAAGATAGAATCGGAAACGAAAATGTTATTTTTGTTTCTGGCACAGATTGCTATGGCTCGCCAGCAGTTGAAAGTTACAGAATGCTTAAAGAAAGTGGCAAGCTTAAAGACGAAACAATTGAAGAATATATAAACGGTAACTATCAAAAACAAAGAGAAATATTTTCTAATTTTGAAGTAGATTTTGATTTTTATGGCGCATCAGCACTTGGACGAAGCGGTGAAATTCACAAGGAAATGAGTGAAAATTTTATTCGTGGACTTGCCAGCGCAAACAAGGTTTCAAAGCACGTTTCTTGGCAGTTTTATGATAAAAAATGTGGTTGCCTTCTAAACGGAAGGCAAGTTGTTGGGAAATGCCCAATTGAAGGTTGTCAAAGCGAAAAAGGATATGCAGACGAATGCGACCTTGGGCATCAATATCTTCCACAAGATTTAATCGACCCAATAAGTAAACTTTCAGGCGAAAAGCCAGAGCTTGTTAAGGTTGAAAACTTGTATTTTAACCTTGAAGATTGCATTCCTGTTTTGAAAGAATGGATAGATTCAATAGACAGAACAAGTGACACGCCATCTTTTATGGTTAAAGAAATTAGAGAGTTCTTTAAAAAACCAGAAATTTACATTAAACATGAGTTTTTTGGAAAGTTTGAAAAAATTAAAAATTCTCTTCCATCATTTGAAGAACTTCCACACAATGAGAAAGCTCCAAGTTTAACAATTGTGTTTGATAAACTTACAGATAGAGAAAAAGCATGTGAAATTTTAGCTAATGCTGGAATTAGATATAGAACAGGGAAAACACTCACTCCATTTAGGCTTACAGGAGATATTTCTTGGGGGGTTCCTTGTCCTGAAATTTTGGGCGTTAGCGGTCAAACTTTCTATGTTTGGCCAGAGAGCCTTTGGGCGCCTATTTCCTTTACAAAAACATTTTTAGAGGCTAAAAACAAAAATGAAGACGAATGGAAGAAATATTGGTGCAGTAAAGATGCAAAAGTGTATCAATTTTTGGGTGAAGATAATTTATATTTTTATGGCCCAGCACAGCAAGCAATCTTTATGGCAATGAATAAAGAAATGAAGATTGAAAATAGCGAAGGGGAGCTTCAAATAACAAAAATCAATCCCATCAAGTCCATTTTATACATGAACACAAAAGCAAGTTCTTCAGGAAATGTTAAACCACCAATGGCAATGGAGTTTTTAAAGTTCTACACTTCCGACCAGTTTAGAATGCATTTCCTTGCAATGAACTTAACAAACAACAACGTTAGCTTGTCTCCAAAAGTGTTCAATCTAAATGCGAAGGAAGATGAAATTGACCCAATGGTGATTGAAGGAAATCTTCTAACAAATGTGTATAACAGAATTTTAAGAACAATTTTCTACACAACTCAAAAAGAGTTTGATGGAATAATTCCTTGCGGTGAGATAAGTGAAGAAACAAAAGAGGTTTGTAAAAAGGCAATACTCGACGTTGAAAAGTTTATGTATGACAAAAAGTTCCACCTTGTTTATAACACTCTTGACGTGTTTATTAGAAATATAAACAAAGTTTGGGTTAAAGAAATTAACGGGGCAGACACTCAAGAAAAGAAAGCAAATTTAATTGCAAACACAATGCAGATGGCTGTGGTGGCGGATATTCTCCTTCATCCAATTGTTCCAAAAAGCAGTGAAAATGTTGCAGACTATATTGGCCTTGACAAAAACATTTGTTATGACTGGAACAACATTTTTGAAGATTTTTACAAACTTTTAGATAAAGCAAGAGAGCGCAAACTCACTTTCTTAAAAGAAAAAGAAGATTTCTTTAAGCGTTCACGGTATCAACTCGATGAACTTGCAAAAAAAGCAAGTGAAAACTAAAAAAGATAAGAAACTAGAATTTTTCTAGTTTTTTTCTTTATTTTCTTGAAAATATGATGTAATTGTGATAATATCAGAGCATGAAAAAGGTGATTTTATACACAGATGGTGCGTGCAGCGGCAACCCAGGAGCAGGTGGCTGGGCGTTTGTTTTAAAATATAATCAGCATCAAAAAGCTTGTTCTGGTGGCGAAAAAGAAACAACAAATAACAGAATGGAACTAACCGCAGTTATTAAAGGCCTTGAAGCACTTAAAGAACCTTGCAACGTTAAAGTTTATTCTGACAGTGCCTATGTTGTTAATGCATTTTTGCAAAATTGGATTGTTTCTTGGCAGGTGAATAATTGGAAAACAGCAAGCAAACATGATGTTCTAAATAAAGATCTTTGGGAAAAACTTTTAAAGCTCACAAACTATCACACAATTGAATTCAACAAAGTTAAAGGTCATGCAGATGACGAGCTTAACAATCTTTGCGACAGACTTGCTGTTAGCGAAGTCCAAAAGATAAAAGTCGAACAAAACTAAAAACACTTCAATTTGAAGTTTTTATGTAACAAAAAATTCACCAAAAGGTGAATTATTTTCTATATTCTTTAAAAGCAATTCCTTGCTGTGAAAAATAAGTTGCAAGACCTTGATAACTTGAAAAGAAATTGTTTTTTTGTGGCTTTAAATTATCTTTAATTTCAACTTTAGTCTCTTCTAATTTTTTCTCTTCAAATTTAACATAACTATATGCGTTATTTTTACTTTCAATGTTTAAAGTTGCAGGCTCAATTTTTTTAACGCTTGGTGTTATATCAAGTTTTTCATCTCTTTCAAGAAAGGTTCCGTCTGTTTTGTCTGAATAATCTTTAACCAGACTTTCTGTTTGCGTGCTTGCGTCAATAAGAGTTTTTTCAATCTTTTCATCATTGCCATTTGTTATAAAACTTCCATCTCTAAACCGATTTAAATTTTCTTTTTGGCAGTTTTCCTCTTGTTTGTTTAATATCACACTGTTGTTTGTTTGCTCAATTTTCCTTTCTGTTTCTATTTCTTTTGGAGAATACACCAAATTGCTTGCAATTGTTTCAGTAACTCTTTCGTCACTAGCTTCTCTTGAAAAACTGTTAATAAAACTTTTGTTTTTTTGTTTTAGAGCAATATATTCATTCTTTCTGTCATTTTCAGAATAACTTTTAAGTTGAACAATTTTGTTTTTTTCATTCTCGCCAGCAATTCTGCTTGCTCTTTCAATTTTTGTTTCCTTTTCTTGAATTGGAACTTTAATTTCACTAAATAAATCCAATTGACCGCCTTTCAAACTTTTTGCAATGCTGCTTTCAGTGTCTTCTTTAACTGGCTCAACTTTTTCTTCTTTTTCTATATTTATCTCAGTTTTTTTGTCAGCATTTTGAGCAATTTCAGTTTTATTTTCAAAATTGTTTATTTTTGCTTCATTATTCAAAAAATTTGAAACCTCATCTTCTTCGCCCAGTTTGTTATTTTTAACAAATTTCATCATCCAACTGATAATAGTTTTTTTGCCAAGGTCAGTGATGCTGTAGTAGTGCCTATCACCACCAAGATCGGAATCTGTCCAATAAGAAGAAAGCAACTTTGCTTGCTCAAGCCTTTTTAATGAACTGTAAAGACTTGGTTGTTTAATTTCAATTTTTCCGTTAGATCTGTTTAAAATATCCTCAATAATTTCATATCCATACATATCCCTTTCAAACATACAGGAAAGAACAACATTATTAAGTTGACCACGTGGAATGGAAAAAATTTCAAAATTCATATAATCACCATAGTTATTTTATAATAGAAATTTAGAAAAAGTCAAGTTAAAGAAAATATTTGTTAAAATTTATTGACAACAAAATTTTTTTATGCTATTCTCATGCACAGAAACGGAGAGTTGGCTGAGCGGTCGAAAGCGGCGGTCTTGAAAACCGTTGACCTGAAAGGGTCCTGGGGTTCGAATCCCTAACTCTCCGCCAATAGAGAGTCATACGAAACATTTAGAAATAAGTGTTTCGTATTTCTTTTTACATGAC
>CAMEKL010000016.1 GCA_945921365.1 uncultured Bacillota bacterium | reverse complement strand
CACTTCCGTCCTTGTTTATCGTAACAGATATTTTGTTGCCAAAGCCGTTTGTTATTTCGTCCATGGCATTATCAACAATTTCCCACAAAATGTGATGAAGGCCTTTAACACTTGTTGTTCCAATATACATTCCTGGTCTAGTTCTAACAGCCTCTAATCCTTCAAGCACAACTATATCTTTTGATTCGTAACTTTTAGTCATTTATAACCCCGTGATATCTAATTTCAAAATATAATCTACCACAACTTTTTAAAAATAACAACATTTTTAATTTACAGACAAAAAAGAATAAAAAATTTTTTTTAGGAAAATATATTTCAAAGTGAGGTTATATGGCAAATAAGGTTGCAGTTACAGGCGTTAACACATCAAAACTTCCAAAAATGTCAAACCATGAAATGCTTGAACTACTAAAAAAGGTTAAAGCGGGAGACGAACTTGCTCGCGATGAATTTATGCTTGCAAATTTACGCCTTGTTCTCAGTGTTGTTCAACGTTTTGGCGGGAAAAAAGATAAGGCAGACGATATGTTTCAAGTTGGCTGTGTTGGGCTTATTAAAGCAATAAACAATTTTAATATGGATTTAAACGTTAAATTTTCAACCTATGCAGTTCCAATGATTATTGGAGAAATTAGAAGATATTTAAGAGATAACAATTCAATAAGAGTTAGCAGAAGTTTAAGAGACACTGCATATCGTGCTTTGCAATCAAAAGAAAAACTCACATCTTCTGGAGATTATGAGCCAACCTTAGATGAAATTGCAACTGACATGAAGGAAGATGTTAAAAATGTTGCGATAGCTCTTGATGCAATTTCCGACACAATTTCGCTTTCCGACCCGGTTTTTAACAACGGAAGCGAAACTATTAGGGTTATGGACCAAGTTGCCGACACAAAAAACGACATTGATTCACTTTTAGAGCAATTTGCTCTCAATGATGCAATTCTAAAATTGAATGAAAAAGAAAAACAGATTTTGATGATGAGATATTATATTGGAAAAACTCAAATGGAAGTTTCAGAAGAAGTTGGGATTTCACAAGCGCAAGTATCTCGCCTTGAAAAAAATGCGCTTGAACATATTAGAAAAAAAATTATGTAAAAATATATAAAAATGGCAAAAATTTAATATTTTTGCTGTTTTTTTAATATTTTATGAAGATTTTAATAAATCTTTTTTTAATCTATCCAAAATTTTCTTTTCGATTCTGCTTATATAACTCTGTGAAATTCCCATCATATCGGCAACTTCTTTTTGTGTTTTCTCCTCTTTGCCTGCAAGGCCAAAACGAAGAATCATAATTTCTTGCTCGCGCTCATTTAATTTTTTTATCGACTGCCATAAAAGTTGCTTTTCAACAGAAGTGTCTAAATTTTTTGAAACGCTGTCTGCGTCTGTGAAGAGAACATCACTGAGAATCAATTCGTTTCCGTCCGAATCAAAATTTAATGGTTCATCTAAACTTACTTCTGCCTTTAATCTTGTTGATTTTCTTAATTGCATTAAAATTTCGTTTTCAATGCATCTGCTTGCATAGGTTGCAAGCTTTATGTTCTTATCAAACTTATATGTTGAAACTGCTTTAATAAGTCCAATTGCTCCAATTGAAATTAAGTCTTCAAGCTCTAAACCTGTGTTGTCAAACTTTTTTGAAATGTAAACAACAAGCCTTAAATTATGCTCAATAAGCTTAACTTTTGCCATCTCGTTGCCATTTGACATTTCTTCAAGAAGCATAGCCTCTTCATCTTCGTCAAGTGGATCAGGAAGAGCCTCATTCCCACAAATATAACAAACAATATCTGTTGCTTCTTCAAAATTTACACCATTTTTTAAAAACAAAATCAATTTTTTAATTATCTTTTTAAGCATCAACACCTCACAAAACATCTGGGCTTATAAGCACATCACAATTAAAACTCTTTGAAAAATTTGTTAAGCTTAACCCTAAATTTGCTTTCTTTTTTAAATATTTTCCATGTTCATCTTGAAGCCTAATCTCATCAACTTCAAAAATAAGCATATCGTTTGACGATGAATTTAAAGTTGAAATTTTTATGTAATGCGCGTTTCTAAGTTCATTTGAAACATTTTTTAAAAGAATGTTTTCAATTGGAATTTTATAGAGTTTACAAAACAAATTATAATTTATTATTATCACTGGCAAATTGTCTGTTGGGTCAAAAAGTTTGTGTCCGCTGTCTAGATATGCCGTTGCTCGAATCTTTTTGTTTTTTGCTTGAAATTCAATTTTATATAAAAATTTTCTAGACTTTTGTTTTGCAACTATTATATTTATAATTTTTTTATTAAACAAAAACATTAAACTAAGCCCAAGCCAAATTATTCCAAGCGGGAAGTTATATGAATTTGAAAGGGTCATCTCTAAATTTAAGCTTCCAAAAATTAAATAGTAAATCAAAAATGTGATTCCTCCAAAAAGTGCTGTTGAGAGAATGAAAGTGCAAAATAAAACAAAAAAATGTTTTAATTTTTCAATTTTAAAAGCGATAAGCACAATTAAAGCTCCTGTTAAAATTTTTAAAAGCAAAAGAAGCGCAAAATGCAAATTTAAAAGTGGAAAGACAATTGCAATAACTGTTCCAAAAATATCCGCCAAAAAAAATCTCCACATCTTGAAACTGAGTTTTAGTGCAAAGCTGGTTGAATATAGAATTAAAAAATTTATAACTAAATTATCAATTAAAACATATTCAATTATAATTTCCACAATTTGATTATATATTTTTTTAATTCAAAAAAAGAATAAGAAAAAAGTTAAATTTGTTTATAAAATGTCAAATTTTATCCATTTTCCCTTTTTGAATAAAAAAGATATTGTTGAGCATAACCAGAAAAATTTCCATATCTTTTAATCAAAATATCACACATTTTTGAAGCATCTTTAACATCTGCAATTTTTAAATCCTGGATAAAAACTTTTTTAATCCAAGTGTCAACTGGAAAAACATCTCTTCTTCCATAGCCAAAAAGCAAAATACATTCTGCAACTTTTCTTCCAACACCTTTTAGCTTCAGAAGATTTTCAAGAAGGTCTTTTGTTTTTAAGTTCTCAACTTCTTTGCCAAAAAAAAGATTTTTATTTTCATTTAAAAACTTAATTGATGAAACAAGATAACTTGCTCGATATCCTGCACCGATCTTTTTAAAAAAATCTTCATCAAGCGTTAAAAGTTCACTAAGAGTTGGAAACGCAAAAAAATTAGAACCAAAACTATTTTCAATTCTTTTTCCAAAATGTTCTCTAAGTTTTAAAAGTGTGTTTGTTATTCTTTTAATGTTATTATTTGCAGAAACAATGAAAGAGATAATTGCTTCAAGAGAATCTTGTTTTAATATTCTAATTCCACTGCCAAAAGCAATTGGATCTTTTAATTCTTCAAAAGAACAAAGCTCCTTTTTAAGAGAGGAATAATTGGTTTTCAAATCAAAATAATTTTCAAAATAATTTTCATCATCACATTCAATCAAATAACCATCTTGTGTTTTTGAAACTTTGCAAAGTTTGTTTTGCGGAAAGCAAAAATAAGCGTCGTCAATTTTTTGATATGCGAAAACTTGCCCACATTCCATAATGTGCGTTATGTTAAAATCTTCACATGAAAATATTTGTATTTTGCCTTTGCTTTTTGTAATTTTCATGAGAATATTTTAACATTTTATTTTAATAAAATCAATCTTAATTTGCCTTTCTCAATTTTTCTTCTATATATCTATCTTTAAATTTTAGATATTTATCTCTAAGATTTATGATATATCTATCTCTTTCGTTTTGCGTCATTTCTGAAAGTTTTTCTTTGTCTGCAATTTGCCCAATTGGATTTAGAACGTCAATGTTTTCATCTAAGATTTCACAAATCTGTTTATACAGTTTTTCATCTTCTGTGTCTGAGAGAATAATAAGTTTATAATCAGCCACAATACCACCTTCATAAATTTTGAATTTAGACGCAAATCCTTGTGGCTGGTTATATCCTCCACAAGAAAGCCTCTCCTTTGCCTGTTTAGCAAGTTTTTTTAATGCATCATTTCTATTTTTCATTTTATCCTCCTTGTTTTTTTCAAACAAGTTGGAGTATAAAATAATAAATTTCGTTAAAATTTGATTTATTTGAATAAAAAAATTGTTTTATGTCGAATTATAAAACAATTAAAAAATATTAGAAAATATCACAAAAAATACAACAAAATTTAGTTAAAATTTGCGGAAAAAATTAGATTTTTTAAAACAAAATCCTACATTTTTTATAGAAAATTTTTTGAAATATATGAAGTTAACAGCGTTATTCCAAATGCAAGACCAGCACCAATAAGAAAAAATAAAAAGTGCTTTATTTTAACACGCTTTCTAAATTTCTTATCATCTTGCTCAACTTCAAAAACTCGTCTACCTCTTGGAAGCGGACAAACACAAAAAACCTCTTCATCGCTATATTTAAGTGAGATATATTCACTGCCAGCTAAAAACTTCATGAGTTGAGTTATGCCTTCGCAGTCTATTTTAAACCTTCTTGGCATATCACGAATTAGGTCGTCACATTCAAGAACTTTATATGACCCCTCCTTGCAATTTTCATTTATTATTCTTAAAAGCGCCTCACTTCTTTTATCTAACATAAAACTATTATTTGCATAATATAAGTTTTTAATTCAAACAATAAATAAATAAAGTTGACATAGAGTCAACTTTATTTTGCACATGAAATTACGCAAGACAAGCAATAGTCAAAATATCTTGCAGGCAAACTGCCAATTGAAAGCATATCACCAAGTTTGTAGTAATACATTCCATTGTTTTCAATTAAGTCACTAAACTTATAGAACGTTATTGAATCTAAAACAGAATATGTTTGATCTTTCAAAACTGGCTTATCAAGATGAACAAAGCAAGCAAGATTTAAATTTTTGTTAATATTAACAAACGACTTAAAAGTTTGATTTCCATTTTCCACATTCTTTCTAAACCCACATTCTTTCATCTTTTCAACATAAGGCGAAACAGTTACGAACATTCCGGAAAAAATATTGACTTCTGAAATTTGTTGATTGAAAGTTTTGATGTCATATTTCCCATATTTAAATTGATCAAAAAGTGGCTCAAAAGGAAGATTTTTAAGCGATTCGAATCTCTCATCAATATCAAGAGAATGAACAATGCCAATATTAAATTCCGACTTTTTATTTTCATCTTCCGTTATTAAAATATTTTCTTTTGAAAGCTCAACAAGATATTTTTTCTCTCCATTTTTCATACAGAAAGCATTATTTAATCTTCCAAATCTATATTCTCCAAAAACAACTCTTTCGAACAATGATTTAAAAGGCTCAACTTTTGAAAGTTTATCAAAATATTCAAACGAATATCTTCTATCATTTATAAAGTCGTCATATAATCTTAATTTTTGTTCTTCAAAAGTGATGTTGTCCACCTTGCCACAAACTAAATAATCTGCAAGTTCGTCTTTGTTCATTTCAGATTTTCTTAGAAGAATGTCAAGAATTTTATCTTTAAAATTTTCTTCTTCAATTTTGCTTATAAGCGGAGAAGCAAAAATTTCTAAAATCTCTTTCTTGCCACAATAGCATAAACATTCAATTAAATATTTTGCTTCCTTTGTTCGCTTTTCGCCAAGCAAAGTTAAAGCAAAAATGCCTAGCGCTTTTGCTTGAGATTCGTCACAAAGAAGAGAAGCCATTCTTATTGCCCATTTTGCACATTTAATATCGTCTTTTTTCTTTAAATTTTCAAAAACTTCTTGTGCAAAATTGAACAAACTCTCGCAATCGAATATATTCAACAAATATTCAAGATTTTTAAGCTTAAACAAATTGTTTTCATCTTTAAATAAATTTACTATATAGGTGTAAACAATATTATCTGCTTTTGTCCCATCTTTAAATTTTAAGTTGCATTTTGCAAACACAAGACCAAGAGTCCTCTCTTGCGGTTCTTTAACTTTTCGTTTGGCCAAATATGCAAATTGTTTTTCGCTTTTGTTGACTGCGTCTTCAATTATATCTAACTTTTCTGCAATCATATTTTTGATGTTTTCATCTGCTTCATGCTCATAAATTTCTTTAAGGCGCGTAATCGACTCTGTTTCCTTGCCAAACATAAACAAAATTTCAAGAAGTTTTTCTTTGTTTTCATTTGCATCAACGATTCTTTTGTCAAGCTCAAAAAATGTTTCTCTTCTATATTTCTTTAAAATATGAGCAATTTTGTTTTCATTTGCATTTTCACTCATAAAATCTTCAAACAAAAGTTTAATTCCCTTTGGAGTGTTAAAGTCTGTTATCATGGCAAGAATGCCATATTTTTGGTCTTCATGGCTTTTTAAATATTCAAAAGTCCAATTCTCATTTTCGTTAAAGAATCTTTGCATAAACTCAATTGCTGGTCTTTTCCAAACAAATAGTGTGTCTGACTTATCACTTTCAAAAGCTTTAAGCACAAAAGGTAGATAAAGTTCACGCTCCACCTCACAATTTTTTACAATAGAAACAAACTTATCAAAGAATTTTTCATCAAAAGTGTAGTCAGTTTTTGTGCTTGTGTATCTAATTTGACCAATTTGCCCAATAAAAAGCCTTTTAACAAAAATATATATTTCTTCTTCAAGCCCACAAAAAAGCATCATTCTAATGATGTTAGAAAGCGCAAACATATAATTTCTAAGTTGCATAATAAGGTCAGAAACTTCGCACAAAATTTCTGTTTTGTTTGAAATGTTTCTAACTTTTGTGTTCTTTATATCTTCAAGTGGAATAATTTTTGAAATAAAATCTTCACAATTAAAATTCACATCAAAAATTTCTCTTATTTTATCTTCAATTTGACTTAATTCTCTTAAAACTTCCATAATTCACCTTAGCAACATTTTATCACAACCAAAGAAAAAGAAAAAGAAAAAATGCTTATAAAAAGCATTTTTTCTTTTTCTTATTCGAACATTAAAATAATGAGAGCAACAAGAAGAAAAACAAGACCAAGTGCTTTTAATGAAAGATATACCTTATTGTTGTTTTCAACTGGAAGTGCTCTATCTTCCTTTTTCCTTGCAACAGTTGCAATTCTTCTTGCAAGAAGTGCGAGAGCAAAACCAACAACAGCCAAAACAAGCCCTGTTATAACATGAGTTTTAGACAACCTGTCCAGCAGATTACTATAAAGCAAAAAACCATTTATCAAACTAAACATAATTTCTCCTTTAAACGGAGCATATTTTAACATACTTTATTATGTTTTACAATAGTTAATTTTCTTTTAAATTTGTTTTCGTCTATTAGACGAGTTGTGCTAAAATATATATAGGGTTATTAAAATTTAATTATGAAGATAAAAAGCGAAAGGACAACACTTTTTAGTGAGAGAATTAAAGAGCTTAGATTAAGCCAAAATTTAACACAAGCAGAGCTTGCAAACAAACTGGGATTTAATCGTGGAACAATTGGGGATTGGGAAACGAGAGGGAAGGAACCAAGCTTCATAACGCTTTGTGATATCGCTTCGCTTTTTGATGTTACAATTGATTATCTTCTGGGATATTCAGATTCAAATGATTAAAAATGTCAATGCTAAAGAAAAAATTTGTTAATTTTCGTCCACTTTTCTATATTTTTATAACTCTTGCAACAGCAATTGTTTTTTCAAGATATATTTTAACAAGCAATTTTGTTTATCTTGGTATTTTTGTTGCTCTTTCAATCAGTTTTGTTGTTGTTTGCATTTTAAAGAAAAATTTTAAAGTTCTTTTTGTGATAATTCTCTCTTTTACATTGGGTTTTTCTCTATATTTAATTGAAGTGAGCAAGTTTGCTAAAATTGAAAACATTGAAGATGTAACAATCACTGCTCGAGTGTCAAACAAAATTTCAGAAAATGACAAATATCAAGTAGTAATATTTGACAGTGTTAAAACCGAAGACGGAAAATCTCTAAAAAATTTGATTGGATATAATTACAATAAAAACAATAAATTTTTGCCTGGCGAAATTGTTAATGGGAAAGTAAGTTTAAGAAAGTTTTCTCCATTTAAAGCAAATAATTTTAGTTCAAGCGCATACAGAAACAATGTTTATTTCACATTCACAGCAAATAAATCAAATTTTAATATTATCAGCAATGACAATGTTAGTTTAGACGAAAAAATTCAAATTTCCGTTAAGGATAAACTTAATAGATTCATGACGGAAGAAAACTCTGCCATTTCATACGCTATGTTATTTGGAGATAAAAGCGAAGTTGATGGCGCAATTAGAAACAATTTTTCAGATTCAGGAATTGCACATATTCTTGCAGTTTCAGGGCTTCACGTTGGAGTTCTTGTTTCCGTTTTATATTTCATTCTTAAAAAATGCAAAGTTAATAAATATGTTATTCCAGCTGTTGTTTTTGCAATTCTTTTAATTTATTGCATTCTATGTTCTTTTTCTCCATCTGTGGTTAGAGCAAGCATAATGGCAATTGTTCTTATTCTTTCAAAAACATTTAACAAAGAATATGACAGTTTAAGTTCAATTGGTCTTGCAGGAATTATTATTCTGCTTGTTAAACCATTGTCAATTTTTGACCTTGGATTTCAAATGAGTTTTGCAAGCGTGATTGCAATTGCTGTTTTCTATAAAACAATTTTTAATTTTTTAATTAAATTAAAATTGCCTAAATTTCTTGCAAGCCCTCTGTCTGTTTCAATATGTGTTCAAATTGGATTATTCCCCATTTTAATAAATTGTTTTAACAAAATTTCAATTCTTTCAATTTTCCTTAATCTTTTTATTATTCCAATTTTCTCTTTTGCTTTTATTATTCTAATATTCACAATTCCTCTTCTTTACATATCCTCTTTCTTTGGCAACATTCTTTTTGCAGTGCAATTTATTTTGGAAATTATAAAACTTTCAGCAGAAACAATTGCAAACATTCCACACACATTTATCACATTGTTTGGTCTTAATTTTGCTTTCTATTTTGGCTATTATTCCACCCTTTTTGTTTCAAGCAGATTTATGCTGATTTCAAAAAAAAGCAAACTGATTGCTTGTTTAAGCGCAATTTTGTTAACAAGTTTTTGCTGTGGAATTATTTTTGCAATTTAAATTGCAAATAAAAACAAAAATTGATATAATTAAAACATGAAATTTGCAGAACTTAGTG
>CAMEKL010000015.1 GCA_945921365.1 uncultured Bacillota bacterium | reverse complement strand
GTTGGAAGATTTACTGTTGATGCAGTTGTAAATCCACAAACTAACGAAGTTATTGTTCCTGCAAACACAATGATTTCAGATGAAAAAGCAAAAGAGATTGTTGAAGCTGGAATTAAAGAAGTTACAATCAGAACTCTTCTAACATGTAAATGTAAACATGGCGTTTGTGCAAAATGCTATGGAAGAAATATGGCTGGAAAAGATCTTGTTAACATTGGTGAAGCAGTTGGAATTATTGCTGCTCAGTCAATTGGTGAACCAGGAACACAGCTTACTATGAACAACAAGCACTTCTCTGGTGCGGTTGTCGTTTCAGATATCACAAAAGGTCTTCCTCGTGTTGAAGAAATTTTTGAAGCAAGAAAACCAAAAGGAGAATCTCCAGTTGCAGAAATTTCTGGAACAGTTTCAATTAGGGAAGATGCAAGAAGTTATATTATCACTGTTAAAGGTGCAGATAATGAACTTGACTATGAAGTTAAAAAGCCTTGCTACTTAAAAGTTAAAAATGGAGATAAAATTGAAGCTGGAACTCAACTTATTGAAGGCTCAATCAACCCAACAGACCTTTTAAGAACAAAAGGACTTAAAGGTGTTCAAGATTACCTTCTCTCAGAAGTTATTTCAGTTTACCGTGCACAAGAAGTTAAAATTAACGATAAGCACATTGAAGTTATCATTCGTCAAATGCTTAAAAAGGTTAAAATTGAAAGTGCTGGTTCAACAAATCTTCTTCCTGGTCAAGTTGTTGATGTTTCTGTATATGAAGAGGAGAACTTAAAAGCTCTTTCAGAAGGTGGAGTTCCTGCAACTGCAAAACGCCAACTTCTTGGAATCACAAAAGCTGCACTCACAACAGAAAGTTTCTTGTCTGCTGCTTCATTCCAAGAGACATCAAGAGTTTTAACAGATGCTGCGCTTAAGAGCAAAACTGATAATCTTCTTGGTCTTAAAGAAAATGTTATTATTGGTAAACTAATTCCTGCTGGAACTGGACTTAAGAGATATAGAAAACTAATGCCAGTTGAAGTTAAGGAAAAAGCCGAAGAGGTACCTGCTGTTTAATGTGAAAAACAAGCGTTATAAAACGCTTGTTTTTTATTGATTAGACAAGATGAAATTATTAAAATTTCTTATTAAATGTATTGTAAAAAAAATAAAAAAATTGTATAATGATGTTATGTTTTATCATATCACAACTTTTGGTTGCCAAATGAATGTTCATGAGAGTGAAAAACTTGCAGGTGTTTTAACTGCA
Source organism: uncultured Bacillota bacterium (assembly GCA_945921365.1). GTDB lineage: Bacteria > Bacillota > Clostridia > Christensenellales > UBA1242 > UMGS687. Next base: position 8,113 of record CAMEKL010000015.1, on the reverse strand, counting down.
AGGGGTTTTTCACAAACTGAAAATCAAGAAGATGCAGATATTATTATTTTTAACACTTGCGCAATAAGAGAGGGAGCGGAAGACAGGGCAATTGGCAATGTTGGTTCACTTAAAAAACTTAAAAAGGAGTTCCCAAATAAAATTATTGCAATTTGTGGGTGCATGACTCAGCAAAAAGAAGTGTCAGAAAGAATTTATAAAATATTTCCTTTTGTTGATATCATTTTTGGAACAAAAAATTTAGAGAAATTTGCCAGCTTTATAGATAGGATAATTGAAGATAAGCAGAAAAAAGAAGAAAACAAAAAGAAAGAAAAAAAGCAAAGAGTTCTTGAAATTGAAGATAGAGATTTAGTTTGTGAAGATATGCCAATTTTTAGAACAAGTGGAAACAACAATTGGGTGAACATCATCTATGGTTGCAACAATTTTTGCACATATTGCATTGTTCCATATGTTCGTGGAAGAGAAAGAAGCAGAAAAAAAGAATTTATTTTGGAAGAAATAAGAAATATAATTAAAAATTCAAAAGAAAAACAAAGAATTACACTTCTTGGTCAAAATGTAAATTCTTATGGAAAAGATTTGTATGATAATTATTCCTTTAATGAACTTTTAAAGGATATTTGTGCTATTGAAGGTGATTTTGAGCTTACATTTATGACATCTCACCCAAAAGATATTTCAAAAGAAGTGATTGAAACAATTGCGAGGGAAGATAAAATATTAAAAGAACTTCATCTTCCAATTCAATCTGGCTCTAACAGAATTTTAAAACTAATGAACAGGCGTTACACTGTTGAAAACTATCTTGAAAAAGTGGACTATTTAAGAAAATTAGTTCCAGACATAAGGCTTACAACAGATATAATTGTTGGTTTCCCAACAGAAACAGAAGAAGATTTTAAAGCAACATGTGATTTAGTTGAAAAAGTTAAATATGCTGGTATTTTTGCTTTTATGTATTCAAAAAGGCCAAATACACCAGCAGAAAAAATGGAAGACCAAGTTGACCAAAAAATAAAGAACGAAAGAGTTAACTATATTTTAAACTTACAGAAAAAATATAACAAATAGGAGATTTTATGGCACTAACTTCAACAATGCAATATTATGTTGATTTAAAAAAAGAGTATGGTGATGCAATAATCTTTTATAGGCTTGGAGATTTCTATGAAATCTTTTTTGACGATGCCATAACTGTTTCAAAAGTTTTAAATTTAACGTTAACATCAAAAAGTTGTGGGCTTGAAGAAAAAGCTCCAATGTGTGGCGTTCCATATCATGCTGTTGACAACTATATTGCAAAACTAATTGCAGAAGGCTATAAAGTTGCAATTTGTGACCAAGTTGGCGAAGTTATTAAAGGTCAACTTGTAGATAGAAAAATAACAAGGATCATCACTCCAGGAACAGTTGTTGATGAAAGCATGATTGAAAATAGGAAAAACAACTTTATTGCTTGTTTGTTTTTAGAAAAGGATAACAAAAGTTTTGATATTAAGGAACTTGCAAAAAACTGGGAAAAACTTGATGAAAAAGAAATGAGTGTTAGTTCAATTAAAAACATTGGAATTGCATATTCTGATATTTCAACAGGAGAATTTTGCATAGAAGATGTTCCTTTCACCGGTGAAAAGGCTTTAATTGAAGCTTACAGTGTTTTAAACAGATTTCTTCCTTCTGAAATTGTTGTTAGCGGAGAGGATTACAAAATTTTAAAAAATCACACACTTTTCATGCAAGAAATTGCACCTCTTTTAACAATATATTATGACTATGCGTTTGATAAAAAACTTGCACTTGATAAAATTTGCAAACAATTTTGTGATGAAGAAATTGAGGAATCTAAAATTAAGAAAAATAACAGCATTTTAATTGCGTCTGGAGCACTTTTAACTTACATTTCTGAAACTCAAAAGAGAAATTTAGGTCAAATTAACAAAATTATCACAATTGATGATAAAAAGTTTTTAAAACTAGACGCAATTGCAAGAAAAAATCTTGAACTTACTGAAACATTTAAGGAAAGGAAAAAGAAAGGCACACTTCTCTCTGTTCTTGATAGAACTTCATCCAGTATGGGTGCTAGAATGTTTAGAGATTGGCTAATAAAGCCTCTTCAAGATGATAAAGAAATAAATAGACGCCTTGATGCAGTTGAAGAACTAACAAAAAACATGATTGCTCGTGACGAGATTGCTTCAATTTTAAACAAGATGGGAGATATCGAGAGAATTGCGGGAAGAGTTGCCTATGGAAACTTCACGCCAAAAGATGCTCTTGGGCTTATAGATTCTCTTGAAAATCTGCCAAAACTTAAAGAAATTCTTAAAAGATTTTTCTCTGAAAAACTTACTATTTTATATAATAATTTAGATACACTTGAAGATATGAGAAAACTTCTCTTTGATTCAATTGACCCAGAAGCACCAGTGCTATTAAAAGAACCAAATGTTATCAAATTAGGATATAACAAAGAATTTGATGATTTAAGACGAGCAAAACTAATTGCAAATGATTTAATCGCGAAACTCGAAGAGAAAGAAAAAGAAGAAACAGGAATTAAAACACTGAAAATAACTTACAACAGAGTGTTTGGATACTACATTGAAGTTTCAAAATTGCAATCTGACCAAGTTCCATATAGATATATAAGAAAACAAACAACGGTTAACACAGAACGTTATATTACTGACGAACTTAAGCAAATTGAAGATAAAGTGATAAATTCAACTGAAAATGCACTAAAACTTCAAGCAATTTTGTTTAAAGATATTGTTAACACTTTGTTTTCTAATTTAGAAAGATTTCAAATCGCTTCAAAAATTATTGCAGAATTAGATTGTTTAGTCTCACTTGCTGTTGTTGCACAAAAGAACAATTATTGTAAGCCAATTATCAACAATTCGGTTGATGAAATAAAAATTATTGAAGGTAGACATCCAGTTGTTGAAGAGATAAATAGAAATAGATTTGTTCCAAACGACGTTTATCTAAACTCAACAACTGACAAAACGCTTATTATCACTGGGCCAAACATGGCAGGGAAAAGCACATTTATGCGCCAAGTTGCACTTATTGTTCTTATGGCACACATTGGAAGTTTTGTTCCAGCAAAAAGCGCACAAATTTGCATTACAGACAGAATTTTTACTCGTGTTGGTGCAAGTGATGACCTTGCTTCTGGCCAATCAACATTTATGGTTGAGATGAGCGAGGTTTCAAATATTTTAAGAAATGCAACCGACAAAAGTTTGGTGATTTTAGATGAAGTTGGAAGAGGAACATCAACATTTGATGGTCTTTCAATTGCATGGTCGCTTATGGAATATATTTCAAACAAAGCGAATTTTAAAACACTTTTTTCAACTCACTATCATGAACTCACAGAACTTGAAGGTTTACTTCGTGGTGTGAAGAACTATCGCATAACGGTTAAAGAAATGGGAGATGAAATAATCTTCCTAAGAAAAGTTGTTAGAGGTGGAGCAAACAAAAGTTTTGGAATTGCAGTTGCAAAACTTGCAGGGCTTCCAAATGAAGTTATTTCTCGTGCAAAAGATATAAGCAAAAATTTGGAGAACGCAGATATAAACAGAAAAATTGCAGATGCCAATTTGGGAGTTTATGAAGATAGAACAACTTCTAAAAAGGAAGATGAAATTATTGAAAGTTTAAAAAGTTTAGATATCAACATGGTCACACCAATTGGCGCACTTGAAATACTTAATAATTTAATTTCTAAATGTTAAAAGGAGTTTTTATGGCTATTAACATTTTAAACGAAGATGTTTTTAATAGAATAAGCGCAGGTGAAGTTGTTGAAAGGCCAGCATCTGTTGTTAAAGAACTGTTTGAAAATTCAATTGATGCTGGGGCAAAAAATATTTCAATTGAAATTTCAAATGGTGGACTTAGTGAAATAATAATTTCTGATGATGGCTGTGGAATTGAATCAAACGATGTTGAAAAAGCATTTATGCCTCATGCTACAAGCAAAATTAAAAATGTTGAAGATTTAGACAATATCTCTTCTTTAGGATTTCGTGGTGAAGCACTTGCATCAATTGCTTCTGTTTCAAGGGTTGAAATGATAACAAAAACAAAAGATGAAGATTTTGCAACAAAAATTTCACTTGTTGGTGGCAAAAAAGAAGAAAAATCAAGTATTGGTGCTTTTGATGGAACAACGATAATTGTTAGAAACTTGTTTTTTAACACTCCTGCAAGGTTGAAATTCTTAAAAAAGCCAAAGAGTGAAGAAGGGGAAATAACACACCTTGTTTCAAAACTGATTCTTGCAAACCCAGAAATTTCTGTTAAATATGTTGTTGATGGAAAAATTATTTATAGCACTTTTGGAAACGGGTTAAAAGAAGCGCTCTATGTTGTTTATGGAAAAGAGGCATATGATAACCTTGTTAAAGTTGAAGAAAACAGCGGAGAACTTAGAATTGAGGGATTCATTGCAAGACCAACTTATTGTAAGTCTAACAAAACATATGAAACACTCTTTGTTAATGGCAGACTTGTTTCAAACTATATGATATCTTCCGCAATTTTAGATGCGCTTGAAGGGCAAATTATGAAAGGTAAATTTCCGCTTTTTGCTCTTAATTTAACTCTTCCTTTTGAAGATGTTGATGTTAACGTTCACCCATCAAAACAAGAAGTTAAATTTTCAAATCCAGGCAGGATTTATGGTTTTGTTTCAAATGCAATTTTTAAGGCACTTGAAGGCGTTAGTTATGTTCAGGAAATAAAATTTAACAATGTTGAAAATTTACAGAAAGTGGAAGACAAACCACAAACAATAAAAGATAACACTGGGGCAAGTTTTAAATTTTTGTTTGACGAGAAGCAGACGGAAGATGTTTTAAAAGATAAGCCAAGCCAGATTGTTAAATCTGTTTTTAGTTTTAATGAAGAAAATATAGATTTTTTCCCAAAAACAAATGCACTTGAAGAAGTTGAAGTTGAAGCGAGAGAAAATAAAATTGAACTTTCAAAACAGGAAGAATTAGGCACTGAAATAAAAGATTACACAATTGTTGGAACTCTTTTTGACACATATATTGTTTTAGAGCAGGACGACAATGTTCTTCTTTTAGACCAACATGCAGGACACGAAAGATTTCTATTTGACAAAATCATGCAAGAAGTAAACAACAACCAAATTATTTCACAAAATTTGTTTTTGCCTATAAAAATAAAAATAAATGAAAAAGAATTTAATTTTTTAAGCGAAAATATTGATAAATTTAAAAATTTTGGATTTACAATTGCATTGACAAACAACGAGATAAATGTATTTTCAGTTCCATACCTTTTAAGTGGAATGAACATTGAAAATTTCTTTGCTTCTGTTCTTAAAGACACTGAAACTTTTGTTGGAAAACCAATAAGTTATATAAACGAAAAATTCACGCAACTTGCTTGCAAGTCTGCAATTAAGGGCGGAGATAAAATCAGCGAGAGCGAAATTGAAGCTCTTCTTAACAACTTTAAAAATGGTGATCATGTTCTTCTTTGCCCACATGGCAGACCAATAGTTGTTGAGATTTCAAAAACCGAACTTGAAAAACTTTTTAAAAGAATTGTTTAAAAAGCAATAAGAAAATAAAAAAAGAAGCATTTTTGCTTCTTTTTTTGCTTAAAATTTAAAAATTTTTTAAATTTATAATATTTTTTTCTTAATTTGCCAAATTTTGTTCATCGACCACAAACACATCAGCTTGATAATCGTTAAAATCTTTAATTTTAAAACATTTTGATCCATTTTTTGCTTTTGTTGAAGTTCTAATATAATCTTGTTTGTTATAGTCTCTTAAATACATATCAAATCCATCAACATATTTAATTGGAATAATCTCTTCAAGACCATATTCAACAAAGTTATATAAATTGTTGTTTATAATCTCAATGTTTTTAATAACTTCTGCTTCCTCTTCTGTTGTTATTTTTTCAAGAGAACCGACAATATCCATAAATTTTTCATCTTGGTTCTTCTCTTCATTTGCATAGTCTTTAATTAAATCAATTGTTAAATTGAACACTTGTGCAAGATCAGTTTTAATTGTTTCTTTAATTTCTGGGCAAACTTGATTTTTGTTAATTCCAAAATATAGTGATTTTGAATATTCATAAATGGAAGAATATATCATGTTATAAACATTTTTTGCGCTTTTAATTTGATCTGGGAAATAAATAACAAAGCCAGCAATTTTTTCTGCAAGAATGTAGCTCAAATCTGTTGAAAGTTCAAGAAGGTCAGTATTTGAAACTTCAAAGTCTAAATATTGATTTTTATTTAATCTTTCAATTCTTTCAACAATTTTTACAATTGCATCTTCTTCAAGCCCTAAATAATCTTGCATTGGTTTAAATGAGTGAGAGAAATATCCTTCAAAAAGAGAATTTCCAAAAAGCTTGTAAAGCATTTCTGAACACTTAACTTCTGTTGTATAAATATAATTTAAGTTATCTTTTCCAAAAAGTTTTGTCAAGAACAAGCAAGTTAAAAATTGTGTTGTCCCTTCGTTAATTCCTGTGATATCAAAATTTCCATCTATTGTGTATGCATTTGAATTTGTGTGTTCTTTAACAATATATTTATTGTTATTTATCTTTGTTATTTGTGCAACAATAGAAGATGAAAGCGCAATGTTTATATCTTTAAATTCTTTTTTTGTAAAAAATGCAACAAGTTCATCAAGAATTTTTTCTTTGCAGTAATTGTTTTTTGAAGTGCAAGTCTCATAAACAAGAACTTGTATTCTATCATTCAAGAAATTTTTTGCCCAATCTTCTGCGTGAAAAAAACTTGATATATCAACAATTTTAAAATTTTCAACATATTTGCAAAGTTCCAACAAATCTAATGTTTTAAGCGTTGAAGAAATCTCTGGCTTAGGTGTGACATATTCAAAAGTTGCAAAACCTGTTTTTTCTTTTTCTATAACCCCATTTTTATTTCTAACAATTTCAATATCTGCTGATAGCATATGATTAAATTCGTGAATAAAATAAACAACTTCATTCAAAGATTGAGAATTTCTAAAATTTATGGAGTTCTCCGAAGTTAGATAATAAGCGCCAGTGCCTCTTTCCATATTTTTTAAATAATTTATCGTTAGTGTTTTGATGTTCTTGTTAATTCTCTTTTTAGGAATAAAGTCTAGAACACCAAGTTCGTCCAAAAACTTAAAATATTTCGAGAAATATTCCTCCACATATTTTGTGTTTCTTCCAACTTTCTTTGCAATAAGATTGCAATAAAGCTTTACATTGTTTTCAAATGATTCATTTGAATTTAAAAGCTTTGTTTTGTTTTGATACTTCTTTTTCACTGGCAAACCTCTTCGTATGTTTAAAGTATATAATAGGATAGGGCTGTGAATATAAATTCAGCATCTTTAATTCTAATTGTGTCGCCATCTTTAGCACCTTTTTCACGAAGTTTATCAAGTATTCCATCTTCTTTTAAGCGCTTTTGGAAATAGGCAAAACTTTCCATATCATCAAGGAAAATGCCACGAACCATGTTATCTATGAGTCCACCTTCAACTCTATAGGCACCATCTTCTTCAACTGTTATGTTAAGGCTTTCTTTATCACGTTTGTCTAATTCTTCAATTTCAACTTCAATGGCTTCTGGCTTTGGAATGTCTTTTAAATTTTCCCAAATTGTTTTTTTAAGCTCGTCAAGTCCAGAATGTGTGATTGACGAAATTGAAACAACAATTTTATCTTCTCCAATTTGCTTTTTAAAATTATCAATCTTTTCATCTAGTTCTTCTTTTGAAAGTAGGTCTGTTTTTGTTAGAACAATAATTTGCTTTAAGTTTGAAAGTTTTTCGCTGTAATTTTTAAGTTCTTTGTTTATTTGTGTGTAATCTGAATATGCATCTCTGCCTTCAATTCCAGAAATGTCTATCATGTGCAGGATTAGTCTAACTCTTTCAATATGCTTTAAGAAATCATGGCCAAGCCCAACGCCTTCGCTTGCACCTTCAATAAGCCCAGGAATGTCGGCAAGCACAAAAGTGTTGCCATAGTAGTCAACAACACCCAAGTTTGGAGTTAGCGTGGTGAAATGATAGTTTGCAAT
>CAMEKL010000014.1 GCA_945921365.1 uncultured Bacillota bacterium | reverse complement strand
CAAATATCCCTTCGGGCTGCTTGACGACAACTTCCGATAATATGAAATATAAGGAGTATTATATGCAACAATATGTTTTTCCAGCAGTTTTTGTTAAGAAAGAAGATGAAACTTTTTCTGTTTTTGTTCCAGACCTTAATATAACCACGGAAGGTGACTCAATTGAAGAAGCTTTTTTATATATTAAAGATTACTTGAGAATCTTTTGTGAATATGCAGTTAAGATGGACGATGATATTTTAATTCCAACAAAATTTGAAAAAATTGCAGAAAAATATAAAAAGAACATTGTAATGCTCGTTGATGCAATTGTTATGTAGGAGATTCTATGGGTTTTTTAGATTTTTTTAAGAATAAAGAAGGAGAGCCGTTTCATCATAAAGGTGAAAAAAACATTGTTTTGAAAGATGGAAAACACTATGTTTTAGATTGCGAAAATGTTATTGCAACAAGAAAGGCAATTATAATTGAAAGTGAAAATTCAAATTATAAACTTGTTGGCGGAAAAGCGAAAATTCAAATTTTTAAGGGTGGAAGAATTGAGTGGTTGAGTAAAAAAGCGAACATTGGTTTTTTTAAAAATGGCTTTATAACAAAAGTTAAAGATAAAGCAAGCATAACAACTTTTAATGATGGCGTAATTCAATATTTAAAAAATAAATCCAAAATTGGAACATTTAACAACGGGCTTTTAAAATTTGTTGATGATAAAAGTAAAATTGAAACATTTAATGATGGAAAAATTTTGTTCATGAGAAACAGAGCTTCAATTGGGACACTGATTTCTGGCTCAATTTCAAACGTTATAGATAACAGTAAAATCACAACAATTATGAATGGAAATGTGGATTATATCACAGAAAAATCTTTTATTGGCACACTTAATAACGGTTTGATTTCAAATTTATGTGATAAGTCTGTGATTTCAACACTAAACAACGGCAAAATAGAAGTTATGATGGGTGAAAGTGAAATAACAACGAAAATTTCTGGTGAAGTTGGCGAACTTAATGGCATTGCAAAAGTTTTAAATAATCCTAATGAGATAAAAAAAGAAACAAAACAAGAGAAGCAAACTGAGAAACAGAAAGAAAAGAAGGGTGTTGAAAGTGCTGATGTTGACTTTTTTAATGAAATAAAAGAGCCAGCTGAAGAAATAGCTTCAAATGACAACGAAGATCTATTTGAAATTGAAGAAGAAAATAAATCGGAAGACTTAAAAGAAAAAATAAATTTAATTGCAGAAAAAGCAAAGGCTAGTTTAAAAAATGATAATAAAAACGATTAGAGTAATCTAATTGTTTTTTTTAAAAAATTATATATAATAAGATTATGGAAAAATTTGAACTCAATTCAAAATTTAAACCAAGCGGAGATCAACCAGAAGCAATTGAAAAACTTGTCGAGGGGCTTAATGATGGGCTTGCTTCGCAAGTTCTTTTGGGTGTTACTGGAAGCGGTAAAACTTTTACAATTGCAAATGTGATTGAAAAGGTTAACAAGCCAACGCTTGTAATTGCTCATAACAAAATTCTTGCAGCGCAACTTTGCAATGAGTTTAGGGAATTTTTTCCAAACAATAGAGTTGAGTTTTTTGTTTCATATTATGATTACTATCAGCCGGAGTCCTACATTGTTTCAACAGACACCTACATTGAAAAAGATATGTCAATCAACGAAGAAATAGACAAACTTAGAAATTCAGCAACAGGTTCAATTTTGGAAAGGCGAGACACCATTGTTGTTGCATCTGTTTCTTGCATATATGGTCTTGGGAATCCAGAAGAATATTTAAGACTTCAAATAACACTAAGAGAAGGTCAACAAATTTCAAGAGAAGAGATAATAAAAAAACTTATTGAAATTCAATACACAAGAAGTGAAATTGACTTTAAAAGAACAAATTTTAGAGCGAAAGGAGACAGCCTTGAAGTTTTTCCAGCAAGCTCTTCAGAACATGCAATAAGAATTGAATTTTTTGGAGATGAAATAGACCGCATCTGTGAAGTTGATGCCTTTACTGGCGATGTTTTATGCACGCTTAAAAATGTCTCAATTTTTCCAGCAACACATTTCGCAATTGGCTCTGAAAGACTAAATAAAGCACTTGAACAAATTCAAAAAGATTGCGATAGTGAAGTTAAAAAGTTTTTAGGAAAATTCATTGAAGCTCAACGTTTAAAAGAAAGAACATATTATGATATTGAAATGATGAAAGAAGTTGGCTACTGCTCTGGCATTGAAAACTATTCAAGATATTTTGATGGAAGGCAAAAGGGAGAGCCACCATTCACACTTATGGACTATTTTGATGGTGACTTTTTAACAATTATTGATGAAAGCCACATGACAATTCCACAAATTAAAGCGATGTTCAATGGAGACAAGGCAAGAAAAACAAATCTCGTTGATTATGGCTTTAGGGTTGAAGCCGCTTTCGATAACAGGCCACTAAATTTTGAAGAATTTAAGCATAAGCTTGGGCAAACAATTTTTATTTCTGCAACGCCAGCACAATTTGAACTTGAAAGAAGCGGGCAGGTTGTTGAACAACTTATTAGACCAACTGGACTTTTAGACCCAGAAATTGAAGTGAGACCAACAAAAAATCAAATTGAAAGCATAATTAAAGAGATTTTAGAAGTAACTTCAAAAAACGGAAGGGTTCTAATTACAACGCTAACTAAAAAGATGGCAGAAAGTTTAACTTCTTTCCTTTCTGAAAAGAAAATAAAAGTTAGGTATCTTCACTCTGAAATTGACACACTTGAAAGAATTGACATTATAAATGGACTTAGAAGTGGAGATTTTGATGTGCTTGTTGGAATTAACTTACTGCGTGAAGGCTTAGACCTTCCCGAAGTTATGCGTGTTATAATTTTAGATACCGACAAAGAAGGATTTCTCCGCTCTGTTCCAGCGCTCATTCAAACAATCGGTCGTGCTGCAAGAAACAGTGAAGGCAAAGTTGTTATGTTTGCAGACAAAATCACGCCAGCAATGCAAACTGCGTTTGATGAGACAAATAGAAGAAGAAAAATTCAAATGGAATTTAACAAACAGCATAATATCACTCCAAAAACAATTGTTAAAAAAATTGAAAACACACTTTTAATAACAGAAAAAGCAAAACAAAATAAAATTAGAAAAGAAGAAATTCCACAGGAGATTGAAAAGCTTAAAGGGCTCATGCAGACAGCATCTGCAAGGCTTGATTTCGAACTTGCAATTGAACTTAGAAATAAAATTTCAGAACTTAAAAAAGAATTAAAAAATCAATAAAAAAACTTCTAATTTAATTAGAAGTTTTTATTTTAACTAAACCAGATGTCGCTAACCGAACTATACTGAATTGCTTCAATGAAAAGTTCAAGTTTTAAAGTTTTTATTGGAAGCTCTTCAATTGGCTGTCCGTCAACAACTTCACAAACAATGTGGTTTGGTGCTTCGCTTTGGAAAATATAAAGTTTTGTTTGTTCGTTTTCTTCCTTGTTGTTGTCATAATCAACTTTAACAATAGAATTTTCAAGGTCAAGTGCGTTTGTTGCATAGTAGTAATATCCGTCAAGAGCGTTATAGATAAAACTGTTATTAACCTTAAGTGTGCCACTTTCAAAAATGCTTTGTGTTCCAGTTGAAAGAACTTGCTCTATATCTGCTGGAGCAACATATTCATCTGATTCATTAACCGTAACAATAAATTTAACACGAACCGCATAAGATGCACTCTCTTTTTTTGGAGCAATATATGGATTTGCAAATTTAATTGACTGCCCTGGCTGAATGTCTTCAATCTCTACATCTTGAAGCTCTTCTTCCCCTCCATTGTCAACAAAATGCTGTAAATTTCCCCATTCCGAGCTTGAAGCTGCAACAACATTGCCATATTCAATATTGAGCCCAGAAGCAAATTTCAAATAGCCAACAACCTTTCTTCTGCTTGTTAAATATGCTGTTGTGAAAGCAATTGTGGCAATTAAAGCTAGGCAAATGACAGCGATAATTGAAATTATTATCTTTTTATTACGTGTTTTCATAACATCTCCTAATTGAATTATAGCAAAATTAGTCAATTTGTAAAACAAATTTATTAAAAAAATATTTTTTTAAATATAATTTGTAAAAAAAATTCTATAAGGATACAATATACAATGTATGAATCTGATTGGACTTATCGTTTTTGTTCTTTTTTGCATTAACATATTTCTTGTTATTGCAATGGTTTTTATTGAAAGAAAAAAGCCTGAGATGATCGTTTCATGGCTTATTGTTTTAACATTCCTTCCAATTTTAGGTTTTATCTTGTATATCACAATTGGAAGTGGATTAAGTTATAAAACTAAACGCATGCTTAAAAACAAAAGAATTTACACAAAGGAATATGAAGAATTTATCTCTAAACAGAAGATAAGATATTCTGATGAAAGAAGTAAACCATCAAAAGAGAAAGATTACAGCGAGCTTATTCTTTTTAATTTAAACAATGCCAATAGCGCATATTTTAAGAACAATGATGTTAAAGTTTTCACAAATGGAATAGAGAAAATAGAGTCTTTAAAAAAAGATTTACTTTCTGCAAAACAATCGATAAATCTTTTATACTATATTTTTGCAGATGATGAAGTTGGAAACGAAATTATGGATATTTTGGTTGTTAAGGCAAGGCAGGGGGTTAAAGTTAAACTACTTTACGACTCAGTTGGTTGTTTAAAAACAAAACGTTCATTTTTTAAAAGGCTTGAAAAAGCAGGCGGAGAAGTTGCGGAATTCTTTCCACCACTTTTCGGACTTAGGCTTGTTAACTTAAAAATAAATTATAGAAACCACAGAAAAATTGCTGTTATAGATGGAAAAATTGCATACACTGGTGGAATAAATATTCGTGACGACCACATGGGGAAAAGAAAAAAATTAAGCCCTTGGAGGGATACTCATATTCGAGTTGTTGGTGACGCTGTTTATGGTTTCGCAACTGCATTTTTTAATGATTGGAGATTTTGCAAAAAACATTCTCAAACTTTTGATGAACTTAAAAAACAAGGTTATTTCAAAAAAGGAAAGAGTAAAAATTCTCTTGGAATGCAAGTTGTTTCTTCAGGACCAGATTTAACTTCAAAGCCAATCAAAGAATCATTTATTAGGATGATTTTATCTGCAAAAGAAAAACTCTATATTGAAACGCCATATTTTATTCCAGATGAAGTTGTTATGCAAGCATTAAATTTTGCAAAGGCAAGTGGAGTTGAAATCAATATAATAATTCCATCGCTTCCAGATAAAATGCTTGTTTACATGGCAACACTTGCCCATATTAAAGATGTTCTTACTTTGGGTGATGGAGTTAATGTTTATTTATATAACGGATTTATTCATTCAAAAGCAATAATGGTTGATAATAAAGTTGTTTCAGTTGGATCCTGTAATTTTGACAATAGGTCATTTTCGCTTAACTTTGAACTTAACGCATATTTATATGGAAAAGAAATTTGTCAAAAATTTTCAAAAATTTTTAGTGAAGATATTTCAAATTCAAAGCCATTAACTAAAACTTTCTTTAAAAGAAAGCCTTGGTATAGCAAAATTGCACAGGCGTTTTTCCGATTATTTTCTCCGCTTTTGTAAATAAAAAATAACCCTTGCGGGTTATTTTTATTTGTTTTTACAAAACTGAAATAAGCATTCCAAACATTGTAACAGCCAAGCAAATTCCATCTTTAACATCAAATTTCTTTTTCTTAAGCATTGCAATAATTGCCAAAATGAAAGCAGAGAAAGCAATTCCAAATCCAAGGAAATTCAAAACTGCACCTGCAATGATTGATGCAATTGCAATTAGCTTAGCAATCATTGTGAAGAAAATTGAAATAAAAATTAAAAAGTATGGAATATTTTCAAGCGAAAATAAGTTGATAGATGTTTTCCTTTCTTTCTTTTCTTTGTAGATGTATTCTTCTTCATCACTATTAAAAATTTCGTGTTCCATATTAGACCTCCTATATAGTTATATTGTAATTAGAATATGCTAAAAACGCAACTTTTTTTCATATTTTTGTAAAAATATTAGTAAAAGTTATCTTGTTTTGTTATAATATAAAATAAATATTGGAGGATATATGCCCAAAAAGAAGAATGAAAATCAAAAAACTAAAGAACACTTTGAAGAAAAAGAACCTGCTGTTGTTGAAAATAGCGATAATGAAGATGATGTTTCAATTCAAGATGTTTTTGATTTTTGCGATATGCTTCTAGATGCTTCATTTTTTAAAGGTGAACATGATAAAGAAGTTTTTATGGAGCTTAGAAAGATAATCGATTCTGCATATGCCAGGAGAAACAAATCTAAACAAGATGAAGATAATTATGATGAGATTATTTATAATTTAACAACGAACTGCATAGAAGATGAAAGCTTGCAAGACTTTATGGGATATGCATATAAAAAAGGTAAATATGATTTTTGCATTTTAAATTATGAAAAATATTTGAATTGGACAATCCTTGCTGGCTCAAATGGAAACGGATTCAGCTTGTCTAAACTTGAAATGTTTTTTATAAACGAAATCAATAAAATTTTATCTATTGAAGGAATTAACAAAATTGCTGAAAATTTGGAAATTGAAGATGAGAGATTTATTATTGTTATTTTAAAGAAACTCTGCGATAACATGGTTAGAATTATGAACTTATCTGCAATTGAACTCATTAAGGAACCTGAAGTTTATTTAGAGCAAAGTGAGCAACTTATGAGGAAATATGACAGGCTTAAAGAGCAGGCATGTAATATGCTGAAAGAAGAATGTGAAGGGTTTATTGAATCTTTAAATAAGTTAGATGAAGCAGAAAAAAATTCTGCTTTAAAAGAAAATGAAAACATGATTGAAGAAAAGCAAAATGTTTCGCAAGTTGACATAGAAGCGGAAGCAATTAAACAGGCAGATTCTTCAAATAAATTTACAAGAAAAATTCCAACCAAGAAAACTTTTAGGTGGTGATTTATGTCAAAAACGGCACTGATTTTAACAATTGTATTTTCTTCCATTGCAATTTTAACTTTGCTGTTTTTTTTTCTCTGCTATGTAATGTATAATATAACTATAATAAAAAAATCGCCCGTTGGAAAATTTGTTAACAAAACTTTTGTTAGAGATTTAAAGATGTATAAGATTGACAGGAGTTTTTGGGAGAAAAATAAGCCAGAAAAACTTGAAATGGAAAGTGATGGCTTAAAACTTGCTGGCTATTTTCTTAAATGCAAAAAAGAAACAAACAAACTTGCTGTTGTTATTCATGGCTATTTTTCCAGCCACCTAGATATGACAATTCAAGCAAGGATTTTTTTAGATGAAGGCTTTAATGTTTTTTTGCCAGATCTTCGTGCTCATGGTGAGAGTGAAGGAAAAACTGTTGGAATGGCGTTTCTAGATTCTACTGATGTTTCAAGATGGATTGATAAACTCATTAAAGAACTTGGAGAAAAAACGCAAATTGTTGTTTGTGGCTGGTCTATGGGCGGAGCAACAACTCTTATGCTTTCTGGAATGGAATTGCCAGAAAATGTTAAAGGCTTTATTGCTGATGCGTCATACACATCCGCTTATGATGAATTCAAGTATATCTTAAACAGCAGACATATATTTTCTCAACCACTCATGGCTATGGCTGAAATTGGAGCAAAACTTTTTGGCAAATATTCTCTTAAAAGTGCGAGTGCGGTTTTGGGCGTGAAAAAATCTAAACTTCCAGTGCTTTTTATTCATGGAGAAAAAGACACATTTGTTCCAGCTTTTATGACAGATATTCTCTTTGAAGCAAAGAGCGATGGATTTAAAGAAAAGGAAATTTTTGCCGGAGCTGAGCATTGTATGAGTTATGCAACAGACAGTGAGAGATATATTTCTTTATATAAACAATTCATTAACAAAATATTTGGTTAAAATTGTTTGACTTTTTGTGTTTAATCTTTTAAAATTTTATGGTAATTTTAGGAGATGAATATGAAAAAATTTTTAAGCTTAATTCTAGTTTTGATGCTTGCAATAACAGGCGTTGTTTTTGCTGGCTGTGGAGAAGTTAACTCAATAAAACTTGAGGGTGGTCCTTCGCTTGAAGAAGATGTTTATGGAAATGGCTCTTTTGTTGTTAGAAAGGGCGATTATGTTTATTATGCAAGTGGTTTTGTTTCTAAAAATGACCTTGGAAGCGCAGGCTTAACAAACAACCTTGGCGAAGTTAAAAATGGCGCCATTTATCGTGCAAAAGTTGAAGAAACTCAAATTGAAGTTGAAGATTCAAAAGCTGAAAATGGGAAGAGAATTGAAAGCAGTTTAGTTTTAAAAAACAAAGAAATGCTTGTTTCAAAGCTTGCAGGTTTTGAAAATTCTGGGCTATATATTTTTGGCAATAAACTTTTCTTTGCAACTCCTTCAACTGCAAAAAATTTCGATGGAGCAAGTCTTTATTCTATTCCAGTTTTTTATTGTGTTGATTTAGATGGTCAAAACTTAACACAACTTTATGTTGCAGAAAATTTTGATAAAGGAAGTTTTTCTTTTGTTGCAATTGATGGAAATGTTTATTTAATTGTTTTTGACGGGAAAGATATAACAAAAGTTGATTTAGATGGCAAATCAACAAAACTTGCAAGTGATGCTTTAACTGCTGTTTTGCCAGCTTCAATGAATGTTAAGAACAATGAATATAATGCACAAAATTTTGAAAAATTTGTTTATTTCACAACAAAGAGTGAAAAGACAACAGACACAAAAGATTTTGGAACGCTTTTAAAGAAAGTTGACATCATTTCAGGCGAAGTTACAACACTTATTGAAAAAGATTATATTTCTGTTAGCCTTGTTAAACTTGATGGTTCAAAACTTTTTTACACAAGAAACGAAATTAAATCTGGCTCTTCTGTAACAGACAACTACCTTTATTGTTCAGACTTGACAAGCGATAGTTTTGTTGAAGAAAGATTATCATATCAATCATCAATCACAAATATAATTAGAGTTGAACTTGAAAGCAAGAGTGGATATGTTTATTTGAATAACAACAAATTGTTATTCAAAGATGATGAAGGAAATATTAAATCTCTCACATCAAATGCTTCAACACTTTTGTTTGTTAAGGATAATTTTGTTTACTATATTTATTCTTCCGCACTTTACAGGCTTGATTTAACAGCAGAAAGCCCAAGCGAAGTTAAACTTTCAGATAAAAGCAAAATTGATAAAACATACGTTGATGAATGTGACGGTTTAGTTTTCTTCTATGTTAAGAATTCAAATGTTTATGAAACAAATTATATTGATGTTAAGAATTTTATAAGTGGCACAACAAAGCCAGTTAAGGCTGCTTAAAACAAAAGGGAAAAATATGTCAAAAGAATATAATTTTAAAGAAGTTGAAAAAAAATGGCAGCAAAGATGGG
>CAMEKL010000013.1 GCA_945921365.1 uncultured Bacillota bacterium | reverse complement strand
TTGAAAGTTTGAAAGGTTCTGATGGAACAAACGGCGCAGATGGTGCTAATGGAACAAACGGACAAGATGGTGCTTCAATTGTTGGTGCTGAATGGGTAAGCAACGATAAATGGGGAATTTCAACTCAATTTGTTTTCTATCTCAGCAATAACACGCAAATAACAACACCTGCAAAGATTCAAATTTATCCATCATTAACATACACAGCAGACACACTCGCAGAAGTTAACCAACTTGTTAACTATGGCGTTGAATATGATAAAATTGATTTCGCTTTAACTCAAGGTAATGTTGAAGTTGCAACAGAAGAAGATTTTATCAATGCGCTCTTTGTTGGAACTCAAAGCGTTGTTTTAACAAATGATATAACAATTGATATTGCTGGAGAAATTGATGCAGAGGCAAGTATTGATCTTAATGGCCATAAACTTACAAACACCAACACTCAAACGCTTTCAATTGTTGATGGTGGAATGATTGAAATTAAAAACGGAGAATTAGAATTTAACTGCATAGACAGAATTCAATCATGTATTTTTGTTGGAGCAGAAAGTTATTTAAGACTTGTTGATGTTAACTACACTGCAAAAGGAACAGCAATTTATCCTTGTGGAACAGCTCATGTTTCAATTCAAAATTGTAATATAACTGGTGGAACATATGGAGTTGCAACAAATGCCAATGTACCTGCAAATTATAATCCACAAATTGAAATCATTAACTCAACAATCATTTCAACTGGCTTTAGTGAAACTGACAATGACGATGCAGCTGTTTTGATTAACGTTCCAGCCGAAGTTAGAATTGTTAACTCAACAATTCAAGGAAACAGACAAGGTTTGATTGTTCGTGGTGGAGCAGTTCTTGTTGAAGATTCAACAATTAGAAATACTTGCGGATATGCAAACAAAACAGAATTCACAAACAGTAATTGGAGAGATGGAAACAATATGCCAATGGCTGGAATTGTTCTTGGAAATAGAAATACAAAAGCTTATCAATACCCAGCAATGTTAAAACTTGTTAACACAGAAATTGTTGTTGATGATGAAAGCGTTCCAACAATCTATGCTTGGGGAAATAATCCAACTGAAGAAGAGTATGAATTCCGTGGCGCTGGGCTTGTGTATAATATTGGCGAAGAAAACATGATTGGTCTTAATAATGCGGTTTTTAACCTTGACCACAATGTTGCAGTTGTTGGATTTGATGCAAACGCTTTAGATGAAGCAAAAACAATTTCAACGCTCTATAACACAATAGCGTATAATCACTATTCATATGATAGCGCAAATGAAGAAAACAACTTCCACACAATTGCAGAAATTAAAAACGATTTAAAAATTGAACAAGATTTCTATAAAGTTGTTCTAGATTTGAAAAATTTTGGGGAAGTATATTCAGTTCAAGTTGGAGATAGTTACTTCTTTGATGGTCAAGAAATTAAAATTTCAATTGGACAAAAGAATTTTATAAAAGATAAAGCATTCTATGTTGAAGATGGAAAACTCTATGTTGCTTCAATAATCCTTGCAACAGAAACTCTTGACATTCCAACGATAAGTATCAATGGTGTTGAATTCCAATTTAATAACCAAGCATTTGAACAACTTGAAGTCACAAATGTTGCATTTGCAGGAGAACTCACAGGAAGCCCTGTAAGCACAGTAATAGCTGGCCCAACAGAAAATGAATATTATATCAACGTTAACAGCGGAACAGAAATTTTATTCTTTGACTTTGTTGGTAAAGATGCATCACAAAAGGTTATGACAAAGAAAGTTTACACCTTTAATAACAGAAACAACCTATGGCTTAACTAGTCTTGATTCAGTTGCTGGCGACTATATGCTTGGATTATATCCAACTGGATACACATCAAATGCAGATTTTTCAGAAGCTGCACAAAAATATGAAAACGCAAAACTTACTTACACAATCTATGTTGATGGTGCTGGAGTATGCCCAGAAATTACACTTCACTATGTTTTTAACTAATTATTAAATGGGGAAAAGACGGATTTACTTCCGTCTTTTTTTGTTAAAAAATCATTATTGACAAAGGTTTTACGTTATGTTAAACTCTAATTAAATAAGGAGTTTTTATATGATTGATAATTTAATTTTTAAAAAAGCAGAAAAGAGATTAAATAATGCACTAAAATATATTCGTTATGATGCAAGCCTTGCGAAGAAAGAGTTTAATAAAAACCTAAGTGAAAACAACGAAATTCTTGAAATTGACGCAAAAATTGCAGATTGCGAAGCAGATATTGAAAAATATTCAAACAGAATATTACAAAAATTTAAAGAAATTTCTAAAGAAGTTTTCTTTGCAGATGATAAAGAATTACATCGTCAATTTGAAGATAGCATGTTCGATGTTAGAATCGACTCTGATAAAGAGTATGGCGGAATGAGTGTTAACGAGTGTTTGAATTTATTTAAACTTGATAAGTTTACAGCACAATATTTTAAAAATAACATAACCAAATATCCACAATGTATTGACCTTGATAATATAAACGATATCGAATTTTTCTTGAGAACAATTCCTGAAAAAGTTGACATTGAAAGTTATGTTGACGATATAAAAAAAGAATTAGAAACAGGAATGAAAGTTGCAACAAAAATCAAAAATATTGCAAAAAGCAGATTAAACAAACTTAATAAAGTTCTTTCTGCTTGCTACAAAATGAACATAAAAAACAAAAATCTCATCAGCAAGGCTAACAATAAAATTGAAGAATATTCCTCTCTTTGTGAATCATATTTTAAATTCATGTCAGCCGCTTTGACAATTGAGGATAAGCTCAAATATGAAGTTAAAGCTTTTAATGAAATGGTCAAATTGGCATCTTCAACGAATTTAATTCTTTACAAAAATGCAGTAAAAGTTAAAGATGCTCACATAAAATATAAAGAGAACTTGCTTGAAAATATTAAAGAAAACTCAAAAGAATATAAACACATAAACAAAATTAGAAGTGAAGAAAACATTAACAATTTTGTTAAAAATTGCATTTCAAACGAAGAAATAAGAGCGCTAAAAAGAGATCCTAAGTTTATGTTTGAACTTGGAAAAGCAAACAAAACTAAAATTGACAGTCGTGCAACAAGGCTTCTTGTTAACTATCTTTCAGAAAAACTTGTTCCACAACAGCAAGAAGTTTCAAAATAACGAAACAGCTTTTTGCTGTTTTTTATTTTTTATTGACAAACAACATATTATAAAATATAATGAAAATTATCAAAAGGAGTTTTTATGATAGATAATATAATTTTCAAAACAGCTGAGGAAAGATTATATAACGCATTAAATGATCTTGAGGTTGAAGAAAATCTAGTGAATAAGTCGCTTGACAGAAAAATTAGATATTCACATCAAATGATTGAACTTGAAGATAAAATTAAAAAATACAATTCAAAAATTGAAAAATTATCTAAGAAAGCTTTTGAACTTGCAGATAAAATTTTTAATGACATTTTTGTTGGCGATAATTTTCAGAAAACTGATGGCAATAATATTTATGCAAGACTTGATAATGGAACAAACATTCTTTTAACTTTTTTAAAGAATTTAACGCTGAAAGCTTATTTAGAATTTTTTCAAAACAATGTAAAAAGTGATTTTAAACTCAAAACAGTTGAAGATTTGGAATTTTTTATTAACAACATTTCACAGGAAAGGCTTGAATTTCTGATTGAAAACTCTCTAGTCGATATAAAATTTATTAGAAATAACTTAACTCATTTAGCCAAAGAGTCTAAAAAAAAATTAAATCGTGTAAATAGAATTCTTTCAGCAACTGATAAAATTATAAATGAAGATTTTAATCTTATTAAAAGCTTAAATGAGAAAAAAGAAGTCTATCAAAACAATTATGAAAATTTTATTTTAGCTTTGCCTTTGATTGGAGAAATTGAAAAAAAACTTAATAATGCAAAAACAGCACTTAATGGTTGGCAAACAATCTTTAATGAGTATATTGTGACGTCTTATAAAGATGCTGTTAAAAAAAGAAATTCTTATGTCAACTATAAAGAAACATTGATAGCAGATGTTAAGGAAAAATCAGCTGAACTCAATCATGTAAAAGAAGCAAAAAGTAAGGAAAACATAAAAAGAATTGTTGAAAAGTGTATAACAAAAGAAGAAATTAAACAGCTTAAGCATGACCCTGAATTCTTGATTAAACTTGGAACAATTAAAAAATCTAAGATTCAAAATAAAGCAACAAAGTTGCTGATTACATATCTTATTAAAGAGATTGCGCCAAAAGAGCAACAAATTTCAAAGTAAATAAAAACAGCAGAGATGCTGTTTTTTACTTGCCTATTGACAAACTAGGAATTTAAGATTACAATATTACCAAGAGGTAGAAATGATTTTAAACTTAAAAAATGCAAAAAAGAAAATTGTTGGTGGCTCGCTTGTTTTATCAACTGCAGCAACTATGTCTGGTTGCACGATTTTTAGCGGATTGATAAAAAATAATTCAGCTCCTTCAAATACAATAACGGAAGAAAATAAAACTGTCTTTAACACCAACACGTTTTTAAGTGAAAAAGAAATCAGAGAAAATTGTGAAAATTTGGGAATTGATTATAACGATATTAACATCAATTCAGCTGAAATGAAAAAAAATGCTTACATAACTTCGTTTGATTGGAGAGATGAAAACTCAGACGGGGTTTTGATGCAAAGGGCAATCAAGGAAAATAGTGTTTATGTAAGAATTTATTATTCTTCTGATCTTTCAGCCAATATTAAATCTGCAATTAAAGCTTCTGTTGATGAAATAAACTTAATTGGAGATGCAATTGGAGATCCAATTTATTATTTATGTGAAGAAAATTCAAATGATGCAAAATTAAATCCATATGATGCTTATATTTGTTATGGTAAAACAGTAAATGATGCTCTTACAACTTTTAAATATGATTGTCAAACTATTGGAGAAAATAATATTTGTTGCAACCCTGTTGTATATTTGAATAAATCAAAAGCATATTCATTTTCTTCAAACGAAGCAGAAAGAGCAATTTTATATGAAATTGCTACACATATTTGCGCACTTCAAGAGGATTCATATGTTTCTGCAGATAAAAAAGTTTTAAGCAAAAAAGTTTTGAATTCAGGGCTCTCCATTTCTAATGGCAATAGGAACATAACAAGTGGAGATATTCTGATTCGTGCAGCAAAATTCTCCGGCGTTTTAACATTAGAACAATGTAATGATATTATTGATTTTGCTAGAGATTACGAAGCTAAATATAACAATAAATTTTTAAGTGAAATAAACAGTTATAGAGTAACTGAAGATCTCACAAAGTTGAGCAATCTATTAGGAATGATAAATGATGCATCATACACAGGTGTTGCAAAATCTGCTTCAGAACTAATCAGCCAAATAAATATTCAAAAACCAAAAATAATTGAAGAGATTAGAAATAAATTTGATTCAAATGTTGATGATTTTGACTCATTTAAAGATTTTCAAATTAGCGACACAACATATTTAAAAACTCTTCACAAAGATTATGACTCATATTTTAGGTTGGATAACAATTCACTTTCTGGTAAAATTTTTAAAAAGAATAATAATGACTATGTGAATGTAAGTAATTTTAAATACAATTTTTCACTTAAAAATTTTGGAGAAAATGGAATTATAAAAATTGGTGGAGCTTTGACGTCATTGAAACTTGTTGGAAGCAATGTCTATTTACTTGGGCTAAATAAAGATTCAAATGTTATAATCAACAAAATTGGTGAGATTATAACAAAAGAACAATATCAAAGTGAAATTTCAAGCAATTATGAAAAGATGTACGAATATATTGCAAAAAAACAAACGGAGATTTCGCAAAATTATTAGAAAAAATATGGAGATTTCCATATTTTTTTAATTTTGAAAACTTGACATTTTGTGATATTATTTTTGCATGGAAAAAATTGAAATTTTTGATTTTGGAAACTCGCTTGAAGGTGTTGGAAAAGTAAACAACAAAATTTGCTTTGTCGACTTTGCACTTGCTGGCGAAGTTTGTGAATGTGAACTTGAAAGTGATAACAAATTTTTTTACAAATACAAACTTAAAAATCTACTAAAAAAATCAAATAATAGAATAGAACCAAAATGCAAATATTTTGGCATTTGCGGTGGCTGTGATTGTATGCACATAAAAAAAGATAAACAACTTGAACTCAAAAAATCAAATTTAAGAAAACTTTTTTTTGAAAGCAATATAAATGTTGAAATTTCTGATGTTAAATTTAAAAATGAATTTAACTATAGAAACAAAATGGTCTTTCCAGTTTCAAAATTTAATGATAAAACAATTATTGGAATGTTTAAGAAAAACAGTCATGAAGTTGTGGAAATAAACAGATGCGAAATTGCAGATGAAAAAATTAACGAAGTTTTTTGTCATGTTAAAAAATATATTTCAGAAAACAACATTGAAGGGTATGATTTTGAAAAAAATGAAGGGTTTTTAAAATATGTTGTTTTAAGAAAAATCGGAAATAAAATTTCGCTTATTTTTGTTGTTAGTGAAAGCAAAGAAAATGCATTTGTAAAATTAAACCAAATCCCAGTTGATCAAATTTATGTAAATGTTAATAAATCTAATAAAGAAATTTTAGGCAAAGAATTAAAATTTTTATGTGGACAAGAAAAACTTTTTTCAAATGAATTGGGCATTATTTACGAAGTTAATCCACTTGCATTTCTGCAAGTCAACAATCAAATTAAAAATGAAATATACGGTGAAGTTTTAAAAAACATAAGTGATAAGGTTGTTGTTGATGCATACAGTGGGGCTGGATTGCTTTCTGCGATAATTTCAAAAAAAGCAAAAAAAGTTTATGGAATTGAAGTAAGCAGAGAAGCATCAAAATGTGCTGTTGAACTTGCCTTAAAAAATAATGTTAAGAATTTAGAAAACATAAATGGAGATTGTTCGAAAATCCTTCCAAGGCTCATAAGAAATATAAATGAAAAATTCACTCTTGTTGTTGACCCTCCAAGAGCGGGAGTTAGTAAAAACATTTTAACTATTTTAAATAATAGTGCTTTGTGTGAAGAAATTCTATATATTTCTTGCAATCCAAAAACGCTTGTTAGAGATATAAAATTGCTAACGAAATATGATATTATTTTTGTTAAGCCATATGATATGTTCCCACAAACAAAACATGTTGAAACATTTGTTAAATTAAGAAGGAAAAAAATAGTATGAACGAATTTGAGTTATTTAAAATTTTTGAAAATGAAGAAGATTTTAAAATGTGTGATTTAACATCAACAGATATTGACAGATTAACAAAAAATAAAAACAATGAAAAGTTTAAGGAAGAATATTTCAGTTTTTATGATGATATAAAATCGCACACAAAAAAAGAACCACAAGATTGGTAATCTGCATAAAAATAATAAAACATTTGTAAGAAATTTACATTTTTGTTATCATAAGCAAAGAATGGGGGATTTATGCTTGAATCAATTTTAACGTTAATTGCAGGTGTTGGAATATTTTTATTTTCCGTTAGCTTTCTTTCAAAAAGCATTGAAACAATGTTTGGGAATAAGATTAGGCGTAGCTTTAATAAAATCAGCGGAAATAGGTTTAAAAACATTGGCCTTGGTTTTTTTATTTGTTTCTTTTTGCAAAGCACAACAGCAAGTGTTATGATGACTATTGGTTTTTCTGGAATGGGGGCTATAACTCTTTTTCAAGCAATTTGTATTGTTATTGGAACAAATCTTGCTTCTGGACTAACTCCATACCTAATAACTTTTACAAGTTTTAGTTTAACAAGTTTCTTTTGTGCTCTTGCTGCCGTTGGCGCATTTATGCAACTCTTTTCTAAAAAAACCATCATAAAGCAAATTGCAAATGTGATTATTGCTTTTTCACTCTTCTTTATAAGCTTAAAACTTATTGGTGATGCAACAAGCATTTTAAAGACAAATGAAGTCTTTATGGGATTCTTCACCACTTTAGAGCACCCGCTTCTTCTGATTTTGTTCGGCTTTGCATTCACTGTTCTAATTCAAAGCTCTCTTGGAACAATGGCAATTTTGATGACGCTTCTTGGAACAAGTTCAGTTGTTGGAATAATTGATTTCTCAACTGCAATATACATTTTTTTAGGTGCAGTTGCCGGTTCAAGCTTAACAACTTTTATGTTTGGAATGCTGTCTGCAACAAACGCAGATTCCAGAAGGACTGTGCTCTTTCATTTGATTATGAATTTAACCGGTGTTGTATTCTTTTCCTGTTTAACAATTATTGATTGGTGGCAATTTTTAAGTTTTATGAAAGAACCAGCACTTATGCTTGCCTCTGTTTCACTTTTGTTTAACGTGTTTGATGTTGTTTTATACACGTTTTTAGCAAAGCCAGTGACATATCTTTTAAGAAAATTTACTTTCACAAAAAAACATAGAAATAAATCGCCATTAGATTTTGAATATATTGAAGGAGAGCCTAAAGCTGTTACAATTGCCAGACTTAAAGAGAAGACTATTGTTTTTTACAGAGAACTTAAAAAACTTTCAAAACAAACTTGCAAATTTGTTTCACAAAGTGAAGAAAATAAGCGCTTAAGAAAATCTCTTGAGAGTTTCATTTCTTATTCTAAAAATTTGGAAAGCATAGCTATTAAAATTCCTTCAACGGAAGGGAACTCAAAAGAAAATGATTATATCGAAAAGCTTCTTATCACAATAAAGCAAATTGAAAGAGATGCAAATAATCTCCTCAAAATGTTCGAGGTTGTGTATGACGAAGATGGAAAGAAAATCACTTACAGCATTAAACTTTTGAAATATATAACTAGTGCCAGCGAAAAGATTGATTCAATGTTTTCTCTTTGTGAGCCATATATAGAAAAGCCAGATTGTGATTTTGATAAAGATGAAAAACCAAATTTTGAAAGAATTATAAACTTGAATGATGATATTAAAAACATAATAAAAAGTGCAAAAAATTATATAATGAAAAATGGCTTTAACAGTCAACTTTCAGTCTATAAAAACACAAGATATCTTTCTATTTTAAGCTATATTTCAATTATTTCAAACAATGTTATGGATAACGCCTTTGTTTTTGAAAGTGAATGGCAAATAAATAACAAAGAAGAATATAAACAACTCGAAATTGCAGATTTAGAAAATCAAAATAAAAATGAAGAATCAGCCTAGCTTATTCTTCATTTTTTCTAATATTTTCATTTCAAGCCTAGAAACTTGCACTTGAGATATATTTAATTCTTTTGCAATTTCACTTTGTGTTTTATCTCTAAAATATCTTAAAAAAATTATTTGCTTGTCACGTTCATTTAAATTTGCCAACGCTTCTTTAAGAGCAATATTTTCAAACATTTCGCTAATTGAATTATCTTGACTGTATCTGTCAATTAAAAGTAATCCCTTAGATTCATCTTCTTCAAACGGAGTGTAAAGAGATCGAGGCATTCGTGCACTGTCCATTGTGAAAACAACTTCCGGCTCCTCAATTTTAAACTCCTTTGCGATTTGTGATAGCGTTGGTTTTTCACCATGCGCTTTATTATATTTTTCTATATATTTATTTATTTGTAAATTAAGGCCTTTTATAGAACGAGAAACTTTAATGCTTCCGTC
>CAMEKL010000012.1 GCA_945921365.1 uncultured Bacillota bacterium | reverse complement strand
AAAAGCGAAGTTCAAATTCTTGATTTCCCCAAAAAAGACGCAACAAAAATTGAAACGCATTTTCAGGTTATATCTCGCTCTAGTGGTGGCACAAGCGTGATTCAGGCGTGCATAAAAAACGGCAAAACACATCAAATTCGTGCCCAACTTGCGCATATTGGATATGCAATTGTTGGCGATGGAAAATATGGAAAGAATGCTGACAACAAAAAATTTAAAGCAAAAACTCAAAAACTCACCTGCTTTAAGCTTGAATTTAATTTTTCAAAAGAAAAATTTAAAAGCTTAAACACTGAAAACATTGAAATCAAACCATCATGGATGAAAATGTAAAAACAGCAATATTTTTTGCTGTTTCTTTAATTTTTATTTAATTTTTCTTTATATTTTTTAATATCTTCTAGGTAATGGTCAATTAGTTCTTTAATCATTTTTTCATCTGAATAACATCTGTATATACTTTTAAATGCGTTCTCTCCAATTTCTTTTGTTTGATCTAAATTGTCTAAAATATAACTAACTTTTTCAGCAAAGCCTTCAGACGATGATTGAGAAACATATCCGTTTTTGCAGTCAATAATTCTTTCTGCAGCAGGAGAATCGCATGGAGTTAATGTTGCTTTTTTAAATGCAGCAGCTTCCACAGGTATTAGGGGTGAAACTTCTTTTACAGAAGGGAACAACAATAGGTCGCAACTTGAATAAAATTTTGATAACAACTTACGATCAGAGATGCTACCAACAAGCAAAAATTCATCTTCAAGTTTGTTTTTTGCAATTAAATTATTAAATGTTTTAAAATAATCACCATTCCCAACAACAATTATCTTAAAATTCTTTGATTCCTTTTTTAATTTTTTTGCAACAGTGATAAGCCAATCTACATTTTTTGTTTCAATAACTCTACCAACATTAAGCAAAATTACCTTTCCATGTAAATTGTATTTGTCTAAGATTTCATTTTTACCATTTTCTATTATATCTTTTTCAGGTTTTAAATCTACACAGTTTCTCATCTCTTCACAATCTTCTCTGATGCCAAATTGTTTTAAAAAATTAAAACTACTTTCGCTTATTTTCCAAACAAAATCAGATTTAAAGCTTCTTGTAAGCATTTTTGCTAAAAAATCAAGTTTTAGTATTTTTTTAATATCGTGATACATAACATTGTGTACCGTTGAAATAACTGGAATATGTAGTTTTTTTCCAATTTTTAACATATAGTTGTAAAGAAATCCTGCATTATGGCAATGAATAACATCAAATTTACCTTCCATTATTTCTTTTCTAAATTTTTTATCCAAGAAAACAAAAGGAATACCATCTTTTGTGATTTTATTATAAAACCCCTTACATAAAAGTAATTTATATGGTCTTTCAGGATAGTTATAGTTATTATATTTTGTGGTTGCAACAGTTACATCACAAAATTTTGACAAATTTATAGCACTTTTGTCAACAACTGTTTGAGCTCCACCTAACACTGGTAAAAAAGTTTCTGTAGCAATTAAAATTTTTAATTTTCTTTCTGTTAGTTTTTCGTCTTCTAAGCTCATTTTTATATATCCTTTTCAACATTAAATTTTTTCATCAAATCTATTCGCAATGTATTTTACTAAAATTTCAAATATTAGTCAATAAATAAGATGATTGACTTGTTATATTAAATTTGTCAAAATATAATATTTTGAGAAATTAAATAGCTTTTTTATTGATATGTTTTAAATATTCTTTGTATGTTTTTTCAACGCAAGTGTCCCAAGAAACAAATAAATCTCTATAAGCATTTTCGGCAATTCCGTTATAAAATTTTTCATTTTTCATTGTTTCAATAATTTTATCTGAAAACGCATTTAAATCATTTTTAACAATAAATCCATTAACTTCATTTATCACAGTGTTAGCTGTTGCTGCACCTTCCAAAAAGACAGTTGGCGTTTTTTGGCTTGCTGCTTCAATTTGAACAAGTGAAGATGCATCATAAAGCGAAGGGAATAAAAATAGATGTGCACGCCTATAAATTTTCGCAATTAAATCTCTATCACAAATTTTTCCGCAAAGAATTACATTTTCTTCCAATTTTAATTCTTTGATTTTTTCTCTTAAAAGATTTTCATCTGGCCCACTCCCAACAAAGAGCATTTTAAAATTAAAACCCTTTTCTTTAACAAGCCTTAAAGCTTCAACAATAAAGAGAATGTTTTTTAAAACAATAAGCCTTCCAACAAAAAGAAATACGAATTCATTCTCTTTTAAGTTGAATTTTTTGTTAACAACTTCAAATGCTTCTTTTTTTTCAACAAGCTCCATATCTGTTCCATTATTTGCAACACTTGGAAGAACATTTGCGCCATAGCCCTTAAAAATTTCTGCTATCTTTGCGTTCACTGCAAAACATTCATCGCAAGCATTAAAAACTTTCATGATTTTTTTAAGCAAAATATTTGTTATGAGTTTGCTTTTTGTTGCTTTATAGAAATCTTGTTTGTATTGACTGTGCATTGTTGCAACAATTGGAATGTTATGTTTTTTAGCATAACTAACTCCAATCTTTCCAACTGAAAATGGTGAATGAATGTGAACAATGTCTAAATTAGCGTTTTCTATAGCTTTTTTAAATTTTCTGTCAATTTGTGGAATTGGAAGATCATAATCCATAAAAGTAAGTTTAACTCTTTTACGTCTAACAACTTTATACTCAAATTTGCCGTCATCAAACTTCTCTCTTGGTGCAGGAGCAAAGACTGTTACATCACAAAACTTACAAAGACGCTTTGCATAATTATCAACAACATTTATAACACCATCAACCATTGGGAAAAAAGTGTCAATAAAAATTCCAATTTTCAATTTTTCTTCCAATTTATTTTATCCCTCTCTTCGCTTGAGATTTTTTCCACATCTTGCCAGCAAGTTTAATTTGCAATTTTTTTGGACAAAGCGCACTCAAAAATATTGTAAATTTATTAAATATTCCAGGAACATAACAAGATTTATTTTTAAATAAACTTTTGACAGATTTTTCAGCAATTTTTTTTGCTGGAACGGCTGATAATTTTCCTTTAAGCCCTTGCGCTTCAATTGCGCGCTTCATCTCGTCGCTTGTTGCAATTGCTCCTGGCATTACAACTAGAACTTTCACGTTATTTTCTTTATATTCTTCCCTTAATGCAAGCATAAAGTTTTTAATAAGCGCTTTTGTTGATGCATAAATTGCCATATATGGAAGTGGATAAAAGCTTGCCATGCTTGAGACAGTGATTATTTGAACATTTTTTTTCTTCAAATCTAAAAAGCTTTTTGTTAAATATATTGTGCCCTCGCAGTTAACTTTAATTGTGCGAAGAAGTGTTTCTTTGCTTGCCTTTTTAATTGAGCCTTCTGTTATATATCCAGCATTATTGACAAGAATCTCAACATTCAAATTTTTTTCTTTAATAAAATTAATAAGAGCATCAACAGAAGTTAAATCAAGCAAATTGAAAGTGAAAGGAATAATATCAACTTTTGGATTTTTTTTTGAAATCTCCTCTTTTTGCTTATCAAGCTTTTCTTTGTTTGTTCCGCATATTATTAAATTATTTCCTTTGCTGGAAAAAACTTCGCAATAGGCTTTTCCAAGTCCACCACAAGCACCAGTAATTAAAACATAATTATTGTCCATGAATATATCTTATCACACTTTAAAAAAATTTTAAATAGTTTTAATATACTTTATTTTTATTTTTGTTTGTGCTAAAATTAAAAAGCAAACATCAGGAGAAAAAATATGATTGAGATTAGAAAGGTTGAAAGCAGTAAAGATAAAAGGGCATTTGTTGATTTTCCAACAAAGCTTTATGATGGTGTTAAAAACTATGTTCACGCACTTCGTGGCGACGAACTTAAACTTTTAGATAAAAAGAAAAACTCAAATGTTCCAGATTGCGATTTCGATGCATTTATTGCACTTAAAGACGGAAAAGTTGCTGGAAGAATTTTGGCAATAGAACATTATTTGTCTAACAAAAAATGGAATCAAAATTGTGCTAGATTCACAAGGTTTGATTGCATAAATGATTTAGAAGTTGCAAAAGCACTTTTTAATGAAGCAGAAAAATGGGCAAAAGAAAGAGGCTTATCAAGAATTGAAGGTCCAATTGGCTTTAATGATTTAGACAAGGAAGGACTTCTCATTGAAGGCTTTGACGAACTTCAAACTTTTGAGGGAACATACAACTATCCATACTATCAACAACTTGTTGAAGCTTGTGGATACGAAAAAGAAGTTGACTGGCTTGAATTTAAAATCTACCCTGCAAGCAAGATTGATGAAAGAGTTGATAGAGTTGCCAACCTTGTTCAAAAAAAATATGGCTTTGAAGTTTTAAAAATTAAATCTAAACGAAAATTTTTAAAACAATATGCAGAGCAAATTTTTGAATGTATTGATGATTCTTATTCAAAACTAATTGGAACAATCCCACTTAATGATAAACTTAAAAAAGAGCTTCTATCTCAGTTTAAACTTTTCTTGAATTTAAAATTTTTTGTTACAGTTGTTGATAAAAACAAAAATGTTATTGCGTTCGGCTTTGCTCTTCCATCGCTTTCTCAAGCAGTTAACGGTTGCAAAGGAAGATTAACTTTAAAAGGCATTATAAATATTCTTAAAGCAGCTAAGCACCCAAAAATTTTAGATTTCGCGCTAATTGGCGTTAAACAAGAGCATCAAAACAAAGGCGTTAATGCTTTTATTATGAGAGAGCTTATGAAGCTTATGATAGACAATAATTTTGAATATTTTGAAACAAATCACAGCCTTGAAACAAACTTAAAGGTTCTCCAACAATGGAAAATGTTTGACCACAAACAACATAAGCGAGATAGGCTTTATGTTAAAAATCTTGATTAACAAAAAATCAAACAACTTCATATAGATTTATGAGGTTGTTTTTTTGTATAGAAATTTAGATGAATATAAAAAAATATGTTTGCCAAGAAAAAATGCATACTACGCTGGCCTTCTTCAAAATTTACTTTTTGGAAGCGAAGGAGTTTGTATTTTTATTTTGCAACTAAAATATCAAATTTCAATTTTAGAAAATTTTTACAGTGAAATATCAAATATTTTAAATGAAATTAAAGAAGTGGAAGAAGTTCATGAAAAATTTCTTCAAAGAGCAGTTATAATGACTGGTGGCGACCCAATGTTATGCAGCAGCCAAAACAAATGGCTAAACGGAAGAAATATTGACTATGTTAAAGAAATTAAACAAATTCTAGCGCTTAATTTAGAAATTAAAGAAAAAACACTTTTAGATTATAAAAGTGCTTTTCTTAAAATTGAAAATATAGAAATTAAAAATCTTTTAAAGATTTTGATTGATGATGAAGCAATAACAATTAAAAAACTTAAATCTCTTATTTCTAGTTTTTCCACTTAACGTCAATTAACCTATCTTTATCAAAAAATGCAAGATTTGGGCATCTCTTTCTGTGAACAACAATGCCTTGTCCGTGAGAAACAAATCCTACAATTTCGTCTCCCACCATTGGCTGACAACAATTTGCAAATTTAATCATAAGGTTATTCATGCCATCAATGTCAATATTTTCTTCGCTTGGCTTAATGCCTTCAACATTCTGTTCAAAAACAATTTGATTTTCAACTTTTTGCTCTGCCCTAAATTGCTGTTGATAGATATTCACAAGTTTGCCAGCAAAAATTTTTGCTGATGATGAACCGTATCCAATGCTTGCAAAAAGTTCATCGAGAGTGAAAAAGCCCGACTTGTCAACAAGTTTTTCAAGATATTTTTTTTCTGTTAACTTGCTTACAGAATAGCCAAGATTTTTAATTGCCTGTTCAAAAAAAAGTTTTCCATTTTTGATGTTTTCGTCCTTCATCTCTCTTTTAAAGAACGCCAAAATTTTGTTTCTTGCACCAGTTGTTTTAACAATTTTAATCCAGTCTCTTGAAGGCCCTTTTGAATTTGGATTTGTAACAATTTCAACAATATCTCCATTTTCAAGTTTTTTTGTTATTGGGCACATTTTGCCATTAACTTTTGCACCTGTGCATTTGTTTCCAATGTCGCTGTGAATTGCATAAGCGAAATCAATTGAAGATGCACCTTCTGGCAAGTGAATAACTTTCCCTTTTGGAGTTTGTACAAAAATTTCGCCGTCATATATATCTACCTTCAAACTGTCAATGATTTCTTGGCTGGACATTTGCTTTTCTTTTTCCATTATCTCTCTAATCCAACCAAGACGCTCATCAAGAGAATCCAGTTTGCTTCTCTTTTCCTTATACATCCAGTGTGCCGCAACACCAAATTCAGCATTTCTGTGCATTTCTTTTGTTCTAATTTGAATTTCAACTGGCACTTTTTCAAACATAACTGTAGTGTGTAGAGATTGATAACCGTTAGATTTTGGAATTGCAATGTAATCTTTAAACCTGTTTTGAAGAGGTGTTACACTGCTGTTTATTTTTCCAAGAAGTGCATAGCAATCTTCAACAGAGTTTAAAATTGCTCTAACAGCAACAAGGTCGTAAATTTTGTCTAAATTTCCATTTTTTTCGTTTAGTTTCTTATATATACTGTAAATGTGTTTTTTTCTTCCTGTAACTTCACCCTCAATTGAAAGCTCGTTCATAAACTTTCTAACTTCTGCTTTTAAGTTTTCAACTGTCTTTTCTCTTTCTTTATATCTCTTTTCAACTTCTGCCTTTATATCTTCATATTTTTTTGTGTGCAAACTTCTAAATGCCAAGTCTTCAAGTTCGCTTTTTAAACTTGAAAGCCCAAGCCTTGCTGCAAGTGGTGCAAAAAGTTCAAGTGTTTGTTTTGATTTTATATTTAATTGCTCTGTCCTATTTTCTTTAATTAAAAATTTAAGTTCTGCCAAAATAAAGCAAAGCTTAACAATTATAACCCTTATATCCTTTGCAAGAGCAAAAAACATTTTCCTAATATTTTCCGCTTCTTGTTCTTCATTTTGATAATCAATTTCAATAAGCTTTTTAAGGGCGTGCAAAAAGTTTAAAACTTCTTCGCCATAATCATTTTTGATTTGCTCCTTAAACTCTAACCTAAGCTTTTCAATTTCCTTTCTTTTCTGTTCTTCGTCTTCCTTTGAAGCAAATTTTGCATCTTTTGACAGAACACCAATTTTACAATATGGAAAATATAGCTTTGATGCTATAAGGCACGTTTCATCTAAATTTAATTTTTCAATTGTTTCCACTGCAAGCGTAGTTATATTCTTTTCATCAAAAGAATATACTTCGCCAGCATACTTTTCAGCCATTAAGATTTTATCACTTGCGTTCATGATAACCTCCAAGATAATTTTAAAACACAAGCGATTTTTTTCAAACTGTTTTACAAAATTTTATGCAACATGATGAGCTTTATTTGTTTTTTCAATAATTTTTGAAAGAGGCACAATTTTTACCCCCATTTTTTCTATGATAGAAATACTGTCGGCAATTGCACGCGCTGTGGATGCCCCACCTTCTGGACCAACATGACCAATTGCAATGGCATAACCCTGTTTCTTTGCTAGTTCTGCCGCCTTTTTAAGCTCATTTTTTGCGTGAGAATAATCAGGACAGCCCGTTCTCTCCAAAAAGAAATCTCTTGACGCATAGTCAACATTTGTTACAGTTGCAACTGTATCACACACGCTTCCAAGATTGGTTTTGCTATCTAAAAAATATTTCCCCTTTTCTTTTGTTTCTTCTAATATCGCTGTCATAAGCCTTTCGTTTCGGCACACTCCAGAGCCAATGTGAATGTTAACACCAACGCAGTGCGGAATTGAATCGATACATTCCGAAATAAGTTTTTTTGCCTTTTCTTCGCTGTCATAATTTCTTATAACCTTTGGGCCATACCAACTATCTGGAAGGTTTACATGCGCTTCCATAGGCATATGCAAAATAACTTCATGACCATTTTTATATGCATTTTCTGCATCTTCTATTGAATGTTCAAGCCCTGGCATAATTGCGCAAGTTAATGTGCAAGAATTGGCAAGCATCTGTTCAACTCCACGCCTAGACTGACCAAAATCGTCAATTACAATTGCGAGTATTGGAGTTTCTTGTGCGTAAACTTCTGGCAAACTTGAACAAAAAAAGGAAAAAATTAAAATAAAAAATAATGCCTCAAACTTTTTCATGACATTATTTTTTGTTTTAAAAACTTTTTTATACCAAAACTGCATCTAAGATTTTATAAAAGCCATCAATCAAGCTTTCACTTTTATATTTTCCATAACTGACCTTTATATAGTTCACAATAATGACCTCTTGCTGGCCTGTTTTTTTGTATGAAAGTTGCAAGTTTCCATCTTCAGAAATTGTGTAAGTTCCTCTGTAAACATCTTCACCAATCGTAACATTTAAACTTCCATCACGATTAAAAACATAGTTCTCTTCAACTTCAAGCGCAACGTCTTCTTTGCCATTAACTTTCTTTGAACTAACAAAATTTTGATATTTTAGATTTAAAACCGTATATTGTAGGTCAACTGATTTGTCTAAATATGAAATTGTCATAGTTTTTGTTCCAGGATTAACTGTGCTTAAATTTGAAATCATTTCTTTATTTAGAGAAATATCAACCTGCCTTCCGTCATCATATGAGTATTTGATTTTAATTTTAGAAAGATCTGGTTCTTCATTAAGATATAATGTGGTTTCAAGTTTGCCAACAATTTCAAGTTCTTTTATTGATTTCTCTCCACAAGCACAAAAAAGTGCCAAACAAGGTAAAATTAAAAACAAAACTAAACAAATTGAAATAATTTTTTTCATATCAACCTCACATATATAATAACACAATATTTCTTTAAGTCAATAAGTTTGACAAACACTTATTTTTTGTGCTATATTTTATGTATGAAAGGTTTAATTATTGTTATTGATGGAACTGATGGCTGTGGAAAGAAAACTCAAACAGACATTCTTTTTGAATCGTTAAAAAAGCAAGGGAAAAAAGTTTTGAAACAAAGTTTTCCAAACTATGAGAGCAACTCCTCTTGGCCTGTTAAAATGTATCTCGCTGGAGAGCTTGGCGAAAACGCCAACGATATTAACGCATATCAAGCTTCATCTCTTTTTGCTGTTGACAGGCTTTGCACTTGGCAAAAACTTAAAGATTTTTACGAGTGTGGTGGAATTTTAATTTTTGACAGATATGTTCAAGCAAACATGATTCATCAAACTGGAAAAATTAAAGATGACGCTGAAAGAGATAAATTTTTAGAGTGGGTTGACAATTTTGAATTTGAAATTTTAAAGCTCCCAAGGCCAGACATTGTTTTTTTTCTTGATATGCCACCGGAATACAGCATGAAACTTGCACGTGAAAGAGGCGAGCTTAAAAACGGGCAAAAGAGAGATATTCACGAAGAGGATAAAGAGCATTTGATAAACGCTTATAATGCTGGGAAATATGTTTCAAAGAAATTTGGATATAAAATTATTCCTTGCGTAGAAAATGGCAGAATAAAAACAATTGACGAAGTCCACAAAGAAATTTTTGATGCTATAAATTAAAAAATTTATTGAATAACACAAAAAAAACAGGCAATAATCACTTTATGAATAAGTTGATTGTTGCCTTTTTGATTTTAGTTTTAATTTTTGGCCTTGTTGGATATGGCCTTTTTAACAATTCAAAAACAAATAGCGAAATTTTAAGAATTCATATAAGAGCGAATTCCAACGAAGAAATTGACCAAAAT
>CAMEKL010000011.1 GCA_945921365.1 uncultured Bacillota bacterium | reverse complement strand
AAAACAAGGCGTTTTACTTCTTAACAGTGTGTTAACTGTTAGACAGTCTATGCCAAATTCTCATAAGAATATGGGTTGGGAAAAACTCACTCAAAAGGTTATTTCACTTTTAAATGAAAGAGAAAAAGCTGTTGTATTTATTCTTTGGGGTGCAAATGCAATTAAGATTGGTGAAAATATAAATAAAAAAAGACACTTAGTTTTAACAGCGCCACATCCAAGTCCTCTTTCAGCTTATCAAGGCTTTTTTGGTTGTAGACATTTTTCAAAAGCAAACAATTTTTTAATTAAAAACAAAATTGAGCCAATTGATTGGTAGGAGAATTTATGAGTCCAGTTATAATTATTTTTGCAGTTGTCTTATTTCTAGTGATTGCGTATCTTGTTTTAAGATTTTTCAAGCTTAGAAAGAAAAAACCAAAAGAGAAAAAAGTTAAAGAGAAAAAAGTAAAAGAAAAAAAAGTTAAAAAGCAAAAGGAATCAAAAACATCTAATTTAGTTGAGCTTAAAAGCTCCTATGTTGACGTTGTTGATAAATTTTTGTTTAGAAAAGAACTTAAAGTTCTTGTTTTAATCTCTCGTATTTTGCCAAGAGGATATGTTGTTTTTCCTAAAATTGGCTTAGACACAATTCTAGAGCCTGTTGGCAAAAAAGACCTTTATGATAGCGTTAAACATGAGAATATTGACCTTGTTATTTTTGACGAATTAACCATGAAACCAAAAATTGCAATTGATATTTTTGATGGAAGTATTGGAGACGAACAAGTTGAAGTTGCTTCACCAATGATAATCAAAGCTCTTGAAATTGCAAAACTTCCACTAATTTCTTTTAAAGTCAAAACAGATTACACTGAAGCGGAAATCAAAGAGCCGATTTATAAAGCGCTTGGACTTGCAACCACAGAGAGCTCTGAAGAAAAAGAAAAAACTGAATAAGAGGTAAAATTATGAGAATAGGAATAGATGTTGACGGAACATTAACAAACCTTGTAGATAGGGTCATTTCTTATGGACAAGAATATGAAATTGAGAACAATTTGGATGCTGGTGTTAAAAATCCATTAACAGACTATTATGAAAATGCTTTTGAATGGGGAAGCGAAGTTGGAAAGAAATTTTGGAGAGACAATCTTAAAATAATTGCGAACACTAGCCCAAGACCACTTTGTAAAAAATATTTAGATTTATTCAAGAAAAAAGGTTTTGAGATTTACATTGTAACAGCAAGAAAAGATGAAGAATTTAATGGCGATGCAAAGTCTTTTACTGTTAAATGGCTTAAAAAACATAAATTACCTTTTGATAAGGTGCTAACAAATTGCTCAAACAAAGGACAAGTTTGCAAAGATAACAACATTGACTTTTTTCTTGATGACCTTCCTTTTAATTGCGACAGCACAGCTTCCGCTGGTGTTAAAACATTTATGATGTATAACATCATGTCTGAAAATTACAACAACAAAGATGTTACAAAAGTTTATAGTTTTGTTGATTTCTATTCTAACATCATTAAACTAACAGAAGGGGAGCCAAAATTTAGAACATATATTTTCACAATTGATAAAAAGCCATTTAAGCGAATTAAAAAAGGTTTAAAAACAGTCGATTTTAGAATTAACGACTTGAGAAAAAACAAAATAAAAGTTCATGATCATGTTGTTTTTAGAGAAAATCAAAATGCAAAAAAAGAAATTTATGGTGAAGTTATTGAAACAAAAACAGCCAAAACTTTTGCTGAAATTATTAAATATTTTGGCAAAGAAAATTGTGGTTTTCAAAATAAATCAATAGAGGAAGCTGATAGAATAATGCATCGCTTTTACAGTGAAGAAGAAATTAAAAATAATGGCGTTGTTGGGATTAGATTTAAAATAAATGAATAATTATTCATAATATAAATAATTATAAAATATTGTTTAACATTTTTTTTGCAAAATAAATATAATTCTATTATGGAAAAAAAACTGAGCAAAAGAAATTTGTTAAACAATTTTTTTGAAATTAAAAAGCAAGTTAATAATAAAAAAATTTGCGCAGTTGTTAAAGCAAATGCTTATGGTCATGGTTCTGTGGAAGTTGCGAATATACTAAAGCAATATGTTGATTTTTTTGCAGTTGCAAATGTTGATGAAGGTGTTAAAATTAGGGGAATAACTTCCTCTCCAATTTTGGTTTTAGGTAAAACAAAAAATTTTAAAACTTCACTTTTAAATTCTCTTTCAATAAGCATTTCTTCAATTGAAGAATTAAAAAATTTAATTGATTTCATGAATATTTATGCAAACATTTTAAATGTTAATTTTGCAAAAATTCACATAAAAGTCAATTCGGGAATGAACAGATATGGTGTTTCCACGCTTAGTGAATTTAAACAAATGATAAAACTTATTTTAGCTTGTGATAAAATTGTTTTAGAAGGCGTTTACACACATTTTTCAACAGCAGATTGTGATTATAATTATTATTTAAAACAAAAAGCAATTTTCTTAAAATTCATTTCAAGCATTCCAAATAAACTCAACCCAATTGTTCACGTTGGCGGTTCATTTAGCATTTTAAATGAATCAAAAACTGTTTCAAATTTTGATATGTTTAGAATTGGCCTATTTCTATATGGTTATGGCACAAAAGAAATATGTCTTAAAAAAGTTTTAAAAATTATATCTAAAATAAATTTAGTTAGATATGTTAAAAAAGGAGAAAGAGTAGGCTATGCAAATGGTTTTGTTGCTGAAAAAAACATGAAAATAGCCATTGTTCCAGTTGGTTATGCAGATGGGTTTTTAAGAAGTTTTAAAAATGAAAAACTTTGGGTCTGCTATGTTGATGAAAAAGGTAAAAAACATGTGAAAAAATGCCAGATTGTTGGAAATATTTGCATGGATTGTTTTATGCTTGATGTTTCAAATATTAGTGGAAAAATTCTTTATGTAGAAGTGCTTTCAAATGCAGAAATGCTTGCAAAAAGGCACGGAACAATATCTTATGAGATTTTAACTAATTTGAATAATTGTAGGCTGTAATAGATATTGACATTAAATTTATTTTATTGTAAAATATCAGTAATATGATAGATGAAAGTAAGTTTAAAAAGTTTTTTAGAAAATCTGTTTTAACGGTTCTAGCACTTGGAGCAATTGCTGGGGGCACAGTTGCTGCTGCTGAAATTAAAAATTCATCTTTGCCTTCAAACGAAGATATGATGTTTCTTGCCGAAAGTATTGATGCTGATATGTCGTTTTCTATTCAAGATTGGCAAGGAAATTACAGAGTGTTGCCTCACAACAACGGAAAACCTATATATATTTCAATTTCTGATGAAATTTTAAATTCTGATTATAGCCAAGTTGTTAAAGATAACATTGATTATATATTTAATGTTGTTGGCAGAATAAACCCACAATATAAATATGAAATTGTTAGCGAAAACGACATTTTTACTCATAAACTTTTGATGCAAAGTGTCATTCAAATTAAGAATGAAAATTTATCAAAAATTGTTGAAAATGATGGTGTTGTTGCTGATGCTATAATTAGAGAAAATTCTAACATTCTTGATTTAGTTTCAACAAGCAATGAAAGAAGTAATATAACAATAAGCATTGATTTGAACAATATAAAAAATAAAAACAACGTAGAGAACTATTTGGCCTCTATTTTCCGTGATGAGTTTGATCAGGCTTGTGGTCTTAATGATACATATTCAGCATCAACAACGCTATTTGGTAAAAAGAATCTTGATAACTTGAGAAGAGAATATTATAGCACATTAATGGAAACAGGCAATTTTAGAGAAAATTTTCTTAATAATTACACCCCACATGATTTTAAAAGATTTGTTAGTGTATTACATGAAAATGGAACTGCAAAAGATGTTGAACATTATAAACAATTGTGTGAAGACTATACAAAAGAATATTATGAAGAGCTTGAAAAGTTTATTCTAGAAAGAAAGGATATTCCATATCCTGAAAATGCTAAAGAGTGTGTAAGATTAACTAACAGGGCAACATTTTATGGAGAATCTGAGAAAGGGAATGATTATATTTTTGATGTAAAAATAAATGGAGATAAATATTTATATCAAATGTATAAAGACGGTGAGTTAATTGGTGATTGCGAAGGTGATGTGATACACTGCGATAACATGACATTTTTACTTGATGTCCACGTTCCTTTTTTCACCCCAAGTGATAGTCAAGGCTTTATAGGTGACCTTGTTTTAGTAAAAAATGGTGGAGCTTATTCATGTTTTTCTCCTGAGCTAGATAGTGATTATTATTTTGACGATGTTGAAAAAGTCAAAATATCAGAAACTGAATTTGGATATTAAAAACAGGCAAACATTTGTTTGCCTGTTTTTATGTTTATATTCTACATTTTACTTGCAACGTATTTAATTAAATTAACAAGGTTAGTTGAATAACCAAACTCATTGTCATACCATGCAACAAGTTTAACAAAGGTCGGATTAAGCATAATACCTGCATTTGCGTCCACAATAGAAGTGCAACTTTCGCCAATAAAATCTGAAGAAACAAGAGGCTCTTCGCTAACTTTCATAATTCCTTTAAGATAGGTGTTTGATGCCTGTTTGCAAGCGTTCATAATTTCTTCATATGTTGTTTCTTTTTCCAACTTACAAGTTAGATCAACAACTGAAACATCAAGCGTTGGAACACGTAAACTCATTCCTGTTAATTTTCCTTCTAGTTCTGGAAGAACTTTCCCAACAGCTTTTGCAGCACCAGTTGAAGAAGGAATAATATTATATGATGCCGCACGGCCACCACGCCAATCTTTTTTGCTTGGACCATCAAGAGTGAGTTGACTTGGAGTTACTGAGTGAACAGTAGTCATAAGCGCTTCTTTAATTCCGAAGTTGTTGTTTATAACTTTTGCAAGTGGAGCAAGGCAGTTTGTTGTGCAACTTGATGCAGCAATAACATCTTCATCGTTATATTTTTCTTCGTTAACTCCCATAATTATCATTGGGCAGTCTTTTCCTGCTGCAGAAATGATAACTTTTTTTGCACCGCTTGTTATATGCTTTTTTGCATCTTGATATTTTGTGAATTTTCCAGAGCATTCAATAACAATTTCTGTTCCTGTTTCTGCCCAGTTTATATTTTCAATTTCTTTTTCACTATAAAATCTTATTTTTTTACCATTTATAATGAGATTTTCGCTATCTGACGAAGTTTCTATGTTAAATTTTCCATGTATTGTGTCATATTTAATCATATAAGCAGCATAGTCTGGCGTGATAAAAGGGTCATTTATTGCAACTATTTCAAGCTCACTAATATCTTGAACTATTCTTGTTACAAGCCTTCCAATTCTTCCAAATCCATTGATTGCAATTTTTGTTTTTTTCATATTATTTCTCCTTAGTTTTATTATGTTTACTATTATTTTATATATTCATTTTTAGAGCAAATTTTCAGGGTTTAGGCATTTAAGTTCATTTAAAACAAACATTCCATTTTCCCTTATTAGCACATCGTCAAAATATATTTTGCCTCCACCATGATCTTTAAGTTGAGAAAGCACCATATCCCAGTGAATTGCAGATTTATTTCCATTTGGAGCTTCATCTTCATAGCAAGCACCAGGGGTGAAGTGGATTGAACCACACATTTTTTCATCAAACAATATGTCATTAAAAACAGTTCTAATATATGGATTTATCCCAAATGAAAACTCTCCAAAATATCTTGCACCTTCATCTGTGTTTAAAATTGAATTTAATATTTCTTGTTTGTCTGCTGTTGCATTGACTATTTTTCCATCTTTAACATCGAGGCAAACATCATTAAAACAAATGCCATTATAGGTTGTTGGGAGGTTATAGTGAATTCTGCCGTTAACACTTGTTCTCACGGGAGCGGTGAAGACTTCGCCATCTGGAATGTTCATTTCTCCAGCGCATTTAACTGCTGGAATGTTTTTTATTGAAAATGTTATGTCTGTGTCTGGCCCAACAATTCTAACTCTGTCTGTGTTTTCCATTAAAGTTTTGAGACTGTCCATTGCTTTATTCATTTTAGAGTAGTCTAACGTGCAAACTTTATAGTATAAGTCTTCAAATTGAGTGTAACTCATATTTGCAGATTGTGCAAAAGCAGGTGTTGGAGATATTAAAATAACCCATTTTGTGTTTTTAACTCTCTCATTATGAACTGGATTAAATGCAAGTTGATGGATTTTAAGTTTTTCACTAGAAATGTCGCTTGTTTCAAACTTGTTTATTTCACCTTTGATCGAAATAAAACAGTCCATCTTTTTCATAAATTCAAGTTCGCTTTCTGCCTGCAAATTTGCAATTTCTTCAGTTATTCCATTAAGCCAAGCTTTGTTTATTTTTGTTGAGCTTTCTTTAACAAAAGGCAATCCTCCTGCATTGTAAACTTCACTTATAAGCGCAGTAACAATTTCGTCACTTGCATCTCTTGTGTTAATTAAAACTTTTTCGCCTTTTTGGCACTTGATTGAATAGTTTACAATGTTTTTTGCAAGGTTAGTTATTCTGCTGTCCATCATCTTCTCCTTTTACAATAGTTTGTGCTAGAACGCCTTCATTTATGAAATTAAGTTTTCCAAATTTAGCAAAAATTAAAAATTTTATTGTTGCAAAAAATGCAATTCCAAAAACTGCTAGTTCCAGCAATATGAAAATGATTTGAAAAATTGTTTTTACATTTACATTAAGGCAAGCAAGGCAGATATTGCAAGTTATCATTGCAAGGAGGAAAAAATATAAAAACATGCATAACTTAAAATTTTTGAAATTAAAATGTTTTTTGTTTTTTTGTTGAACGCTTATGGTGGAATTTTCTTCATTTATGCCAGAAAAATTGTTAAGTTTTAAATATTTTGCACTTTTATTTGGGCTTTGCTTAACAATTGAAACAGCAAAATCAGAAAGGAACATTATATCTGCCTCGCCTTTGTAAACTGAACACCCAGTAAAAAGCTTTACAAAAAAGTTGGATAAATTTTTAAAAATTTTTGTTGCAAAATTTGTTTTTTTGTTTTGCTTTGAAACAATTAAATCGAAATTCTTTTTGGCAAGTTTTTCAAGCATTTTGTTCGCTTCAACTGGTTTAAAATTGGTGTATGATTCTTTAAATACAAGCACATTTTTTAGTTTTAGGTTTGCAAAAGCATATTCAAGCATTTCATTTTCTGATGTATTTTTAAACTCTAAAATTTGAAATGAAATATTTGTTTTAATTTTTACTTTTTTTGCTTTTCCAGTTAGAAAAACAACATTAAAATCTTCACAATCAAGGATAAAGTCTTTTTCAAGT
Organism: uncultured Bacillota bacterium; assembly: GCA_945921365.1. GTDB lineage: Bacteria > Bacillota > Clostridia > Christensenellales > UBA1242 > UMGS687. Next base: position 2,598 of record CAMEKL010000011.1, on the reverse strand, counting down.
TCTTGGAGAATTTTTTCATAGTTTCTTTCTCCAACAACAAGCAATGTTAAATTCATTTTAAACCTCTTTTAAGAAAGTTTTTTAAGTCTTTTAGTGTGCCTTCCAGCTTCAAATTGACTTGTTAAGAACTCCTTAACAATTCTAATTGCTTTTCTCTTATTCATAAATCTGCCTGGAAGCACAAGAACATTTGCGTTGTTATGTTGTCTTGCTAGGGCAGCATAAATTGGCCTTGTGCAAAGGGCAGCACGAATTTTTGAGTTTCTGTTTGCACATATACTCATTCCAATTCCTGTTCCGCAAATATATATTCCAAGATTATTGTCGCTTTCCAAAACCTTTGCATTTCCAAGCTTTGCATAGTCTGGATAGTCAACAGAATCTGTGCTGTATGTTCCAACATCAATTGTTGTTATATTTTCTCTATTAAAAAATTTTTTAATTTCCTCTTTAAGTGGATAACCAGCATGGTCGCAAGCTAAAATTATCATATAAACTCCTACCTAGATAATTTAACACATATTTTTTCTTTTTCAAATCAATTATTCACTTTATTTGATAAAAAATACTTTTATTATTATTTAAATTCTATCCGCATAGTTTACTTTAATGAGAAATCTTTCCTTTAAAGATAAGTTTTTTTATGGATTTGGAAGTTTGGGATATGCAACAATTGCTCAAACCCTTTCAAACTTTATTATGTTTTTTGGAACAAGTGTTTTAGGTATTTCTGGAACTCTTATGGGAATTGCAATTTCTATAGGCGTGCTTTGGGATGCAATCTCAGATCCAATTTTAGGGCATTATTCGGATTTAACCATTTCTCCAATTGGAAAGCGTCATCCATATATTCTCATTGGAACACTTGGAATGTGTGCTATTAACTTAATTATTTGGATTGTTCCAGTAACAAGCCCAGAACTTGTTAAATTTTTTTGGATTTTATTTTCACTTCTTTTGGTGCAAACTTTTTGCACATTTTTTGGAACTCCATATCTTGCTCTCGGCTTTGACATGACCACAGATTCTAAAGTTCAAACAGAACTACAAAGCTGTAAAACAATTTTTTATCTTCTTGGCACAATGCTCCCAAGTGTTTTAATGTTTGTTTTTATGCCTTCTGGAGATCAAGGGCAGGTTTCGTCAACAGGATATATAAACATCGCATATGTTTCTTCGCTTATTTGTATGTTCACTGGTTTAGTAACTTTCTTTGGCACACTTAAAAATGTTTCAAAGTTTAGCGAGAATAAACCAACTAGAAAAAACAGTTTAGTGTCGGTTGTTAATGATATTTTCGCAATTTTAAAGAAAAAGCAATATAGAAATATTATTGTTGGATATTCAATAAGCATGATTGCATCTTCAATTTTAACTGCTTCTGGAATGCATATGTTTACATATTCTTTCCATTTTAACAGTAAACAAATTTCAATTGTTATGGCAACTTTGTTGTTTTCTGCAATTTTTTCACAGTTTTTTTGGGCGAAAATCTCTATCAAAATTGGCAAAACAAACACTCTTATAAGGGGAATATGTTTTGGGCTTATTGGAATTGTTTTGATTTGGGGAATTTTTTTGGTTAGAGGATTTTTAAGTGTTGATATTGTGCTTGTTTTAATCTTGCTTTCAATCGTTGTTTGTGGTTTTGGAACTGGTGTTTTGTTTACATATCCCATTTCAATTTTTAGTGATATTTTAAGTGCAGACAAGGAAGTTATTTACAACAACAAAACGGCAACATATGCAGGCATCATGACGCTTGCAAACAAGCTTTCAAATTCTTTTTCTCTTTTTTTAATTGGAATAACGCTTGACTTAATTAAATTTAATTCTTCATATCCTGTTCAGCCATTAAGTGTTCAAAATGGACTTGGATATCTTGTTATTTTGGGTGTTTCACTTTCGCTTTCTTTTTCAATTTTCTTTTTTAAGAAAATATAGTTTTTACAATTTTCATCAAAACTTTTAAAAATTTCTCAAATTATTTTCTTTTAAAAAAAATAGATTACCGCAGGAAAGGGAAATATGTTTGAAAATTTTCTAGTTGAACCAATTTTAAGTGCTGTTAACAATATAAATGTTTCACAACTTTGTGAAATTAGAATGAGAAGCTTTAAGCCAGTGGTGGTTTATATAAAAAATAAGCCATATTTTCTTTCAAACAGTGGCATAACAACAAATTTAAAAGAAGCAATTGTTGTTGACAAGAAAGTTATTGAAGAAATTGTTTATAGAGCAAGCGAATTTTCGGTCTATGCCGTTAATGAAGAAATAAAAAATGGGTTTATTACTCTTGAAGGTGGAATTAGGATTGGAGTTGCTGGAACAGCTGTTTTTGAAAAAAATGAACTTAAAACAATCAAAAATTTTTCATCAATAAACATTAGAATTCCACACGCCGTTAGGGATTGCTCACTGCTCGCTTTTAATTATATCTTTAAAGATAACTCGCTTAAAAACACGCTTATTATCTCTCCACCAGGAGCAGGGAAAACAACATTTTTAAAAGATATTGCTTATCAGTTTTCTGTAAGAAATTATGCTGTTAACATTCTTGTGGTTGATGAACGTGGTGAGATTGCATCTGTTAAAAGC